>NZ_JADBVM010000030.1:0-53266 GCF_020244875.1 Microcystis sp. M44BS1 | reverse complement strand
GGACTTGCGCTTTGATAATGTACCTTTTGGGCGAACGCAGTTCGCCCCTACATTGTGGACAAAATCCGTTACTGTAGGGGCGCAAAGCTTGCGCCCTCCGATCGATCAGGTTTGCTGATCACCCTAAGTAGGGCGAGAGCCTTCGAGATGTTAGGGACTTGCGCTTTGATAATGTGCCATCTGGCCGGTCTGGTTCTTCTACAGAGCGATTTTCTGGCTGGGATATTATTCCCACGCAAGTCCCTTACTGTTTACTGATTACTGATAACTGATTTAATCTAGAGTTTCACTGTATAAGCATCACGGATACCGGGGACTTTAGTAATTTCCGAGAGAAGACCTTCTGGTAAAGGATCATCGAGACTCAGGGCCATAACTGCGTCACCGCGAATAATTTTGCGTCCTACCTGCATACTGGCGATATTGACATTAAAACTGCCTAAAAGTGCGCCAATTTTGCCGATAATACCCGGCATATCCTGGTGAAGGGTGAATAACATATGATTACTCGGTGGCACGTTAATGGGGAACTCATCGAGGTCAGTAATGCGGATTTCTCCGGTACTTAACAGCGCTCCGGTGACGGAATGGGTCCCCATGGAACCATTCGCTTCCAAATGAATCGATCCCGAATAGTCCCGGGTGGAAGCATCCCGGGTTTCGATTACCCGGATACCGCGTTCCTTAGCTTCGATCGCCGCATTAACATAGTTTACCCGTTCCCGGAGGGCTTGGGAAAGTAAACCCTTAATTGCCGCCACCACCAGAGGTTGACTGTCTTTAGTGGCCAATTCTCCCTGTAAACGGACATTTAACGAGTCACAGCGACCTCCTGCCAACTGACTGACGAGATTACCCATAGTTTCCGCTAATTGCAGGTAAGGGCGCAGTTTTTCCATAACATCGGGAGTTAGTCCGGGGATATTAACAGCCGAGCGCGCTGGCAAACCGAGGAGGACATCGCGAATTTGTTCGGCCACATCAATAGCCACATTCACCTGTGCTTCCGTAGTCGATGCACCTAGGTGGGGAGTGAGGATGACGTTAGATAATTCTCTTAATCTAGATTCGCCTAAAGGTTCCTGTTCAAATACATCCAAGGCTGCCCCGGCGATTCTACCGGATTCGAGGGCTTCAATTAAAGCCAACTCATCGATAATGCCGCCTCTGGAACAGTTAATGATGCGGACTGTGGGTTTCATCTTAGCGATGGTTTCCCGACCGATGAGATGCTGGGTTTCGGCAGTTTTCGGGACGTGGAGAGTGATAAAATCGGACTCAGCAAAGAGTAATTCTAGATCCACCAAGGTGCAACCGAGTTGATCGGCGCGTTCTTTGGAAATAAAGGGATCGTAGGCGAGAATTTTCATGCCTAGAGATCTAGCAACGGCGGCGACGTGGGAACCAATTTTCCCTAAACCGACGACTCCTAGGTTCTTTTTATAAACTTCTGTGCCGATAAAGCGATTTCTTTCCCATTTATTCGCTTTTACCGACTGATTGGCATCGGGAATATGACGGGAGAGGGATAACATCATGGCCAAGGCGTGTTCGGCAGCGGCGATCGTGTTACCTTCGGGAGAGTTAACGACAATAATACCCTGACGAGTGGCCGCGGGAACATCGATATTATCGACTCCTACCCCTGCGCGGCCGATAATTTGCAGTTTGCTGCCCGCTTCGACGATTTCTTTGGTGACGCGGGTACTGGAACGGAGCATCAGCGCGTCGTATTCGGGGATAATTTGAATGATTTCCTCGGCAGATAGTCCTGTTTTCACGTCCACTTGGGCAACCTGTGACAGAATTTCTACTCCTACCGGATCGATCGAATCGGATACCAGAACTTTGGCCATAATCTTTATAACGTGCTTTTTTCAGTCTACGGGCAAATGCTAGACCAATATTGGTATCTAGCCGCAATAGCCCATTTTAGAAGCAAAGGGTGCAGTCTATGGCAAAATTAGCGAAAAGATTTTAGGTTGTCATTCTTAATTGTCGTTCATGGGGTTGATGTCAGGCTCTTGCCGTTGTCACTGAGATATGGCTAATTTAATCACGGTGGCATCGAGTTTTCCACTTCTTTTTCTAAGGCTTTTTCTAGGGCTGCCATTGCTTCTATTTGAAAATTTATAAGTAGCTGATTATAATTAAATTTAAGAATAGATTTTAGGTTCGATCCCCCCTGCCCCCCTTGATAAGGGGGGTGCCGATCCCCCTGAATAAGAGAGGCATCTGATAATTTTTAACGCCTACCTAGGGTTTGCTGAAAAAGTACGGGCGAAGCATTCGGATAGAAAATCTCCGGTTTCACCGATAGGTTATTGCCCGAATGCTTCGCCCCTACAGGACACGGGCTGATGAAAACGCAAGGTTTTGAACGACGATTCTCTCAAAATCTTGCACCTTTTTCGCAAGAAAAGCCACAAAACCCTTGCCATGCCTACATTTCACATTTATTCAGCAAACCCTAATTATCATGTTCACATAGTAGATAAAAAGCCAAAAACCTCCGTTATATTTAACGGAGGCTGGTTAATTAATTAACAATTTTTGGCTACAATTTCGCCCCACATTCAGGACAGAATTTATTATTCCAACTGTTAACCGCACCGCAACTGGGACAATCGAGCATTTCACAACCCTTGGTGACAATTTTCGGTAAACCAATCATACGGGCATTACTTTGACCGGGGGCGACCATGGGATAACAATTTTCGTCTCTAGCAACGATCGCATTGACTAAAACTGGACCATCATGGGCCAACATTTCGGCAATTTTTGCGGCTAATTCCTCTCGATGGCGAATAGTAATCCCTTTCATGCCGTAAGCTTGGGCTAACAGTTCCACATCCGGCATTCCCACTTCCATATTGGAATTAGAATAACGTTCCCCATAGAAAGCTTCTTGCCATTGACGTACCATACCCTGCCAACCATTATTAATAATAATCGTCTTGGCATGAATATTAAATTGGGTTAGGGTGGCTAATTCCTGTAGATTCATTTGGAAACTGGAATCACCACTAATACAAATGACCTCCTCATCGGGAATGGCCACCTTCACCCCCATCGCAGCCGGTAAACCGAAACCCATTGTCCCCAATCCCGCGCTAGAAATCCAACGTCGGGGACCATTTTTGAGGAATTGGGCCGCCCACATCTGATGCTGGCCCACATCGGTGGTATAGTAGGCGTGGGGTGCTTGACGACCCACCTCAATGATTACTTCTTGGGGGGAAAGTCTGCCTTCCGGTCGGGGGACTTGCAGGGGATAATCTTGCCGCCAGCGCTCGATCTTAGCTAACCAAGCTTGGCTGCGATCAGGATTAGTGGGATAATCAAATTCTCTGGCTTTGTGGAGTATTTGTTCTAAAACTACCCGCACATCCCCGACAATCGGCACATCAGGGGCGCGATTTTTGCCCACTTCGGCGGGGTCGATGTCCACATGGATTACCTTAGCTTTCGAGGCGAATTCGTCCAATTTCCCGGTTACTCGGTCATCAAAACGAGCGCCGACTGCAATTAATAAATCACACTCGGTCACGGCAAAATTAGCGTAGGCAGTGCCGTGCATTCCTAACATTCCCACCGAGAGGGGATGATGTTCATCAAAAGCACCGATCCCCATTAACGTGGTGGTGACGGGTAACTGAAAACGCTCGGCAAACTCGGCAATTTGGGCGTGGGCATTAGCTGCGATCGCACCTCCGCCAACGTACAGTAAGGGTTTTTCGGCGGTTTCCAAGAGGTGTAAAGCGGCCTCGATTTGACGGCGATTGCCCTTAACCGTGGGACGATAGCCGGTTAGTTTCACATCTCCCGGTTCGACGGGGATATAATCGCATAATTCTAAACCGACATCTTTGGGAATATCGACTAAAACCGGTCCCGGTCGTCCTGTACTGGCGATATGGAAGGCTTCAGCGACGATTCTCGCTACTTCGCGGGCATTTCTAGCCACATAGGAATGTTTAACAATCGGGAGAGTAATGCCATAAATATCGGTTTCTTGGAAAGCATCGGAACCGATGGCCGCCCGGCTGACCTGACCGGTGATAATTACCATCGGGATGGAGTCCATGTGTGCGTTAGCGATGCCTGTCACCAAATTGGTCGCCCCGGGGCCGGAAGTACCGAAACAGACTCCCACTTTGCCGGTGGCCCTAGCGTAGGCATCGGCGGCATGGGCGGCCGCTTGTTCGTGGCGCACTAAGATATGTTGTAATTCTCCCCGTTCTTCAAAGCGGTAGAGTTCGTCATAGATGGGCAGGATCGCACCGCCGGGATAACCGAAGATGTGCTTAACGCCATGACGTTTGAGACTGTCCATCAAGGCATAAGCACCAGAACAACGCTGGGAAACCGTTGTTAAAGAGTCATTGGGCTTGGGAAGTGATGAAACCACAGGGCAAACCGTCCAATTTCTAATGAGAGGGATAATTGCGATTCTGTTGCCTAGTATGCAACTTGAAAAATAGCAAAATTGATATCCTTATACATTTAGTGTATTCTATTTCACCTTTTTGGCTGCAGTTTTTTTTCTTTTTGCATCTTACCCATGCAATATCTGGGAAGTGGGGAAGTGGGGTGATGGGGGATAAGATGATAAATATTGGTGATTTTACCTGATCTTGACTTGGCCTGGGAGTTTTATGAATAGTCTTTTGATTACGGCTACGGATACCGATGCGGGTAAAACCGTTGTCACCACTGCTTTGGTGGCTTATTGGCAAAAATACTATCCCGCCAAGGCCCTGGGGCTGATGAAATTAATGCAAACGGGTCAAGGCGATCGAGAATGGTATGAGGGTTTATTTCAGGGTCGCTTAGAAATGATCACACCGCTGCAATATCAAGCACCCTTAGCGCCTCCTGTGGCTGCTGATTTGGAAGGTCGAGATATTCCTTTAGGGACGGTGTGGCAAGCTCTGCTAAACCTACAAAAAAGCCAAGATTTGGTTTTAATTGAGGGTTTAGGGGGTTTAGGTTGTCCTGTCACCCACGAGCTAACTGTGGCGGATTTAGCGGCTCAATGGCGGTTAAAAACCCTTTTAGTGGTGCCGGTGAAATTGGGAGCGATTTCCCAAACGGTGGCTAATATTGCCCTAGCAGAGCAGAAAAAGGTCAATTTGGGCGGAATTATCCTTAATTGTCTCGAACCGCGCACGGAGACGGAGATAGAGCAGTTAACACCGATCGATTTAATTCAATCCTTGACTAATTGTCCAGTTTTAGGTGTTTTTCCCTTTATCGAAGATCGTCGGGATTTGGATAAATTGGCTTCGGTGGTAGCTAGTTGGCCAGAAATTAAGCTGTCAAGCATTGAAATTGCTTGTTGAGACGAGGCAAAAGGCACAAGGCAAAAGGCAAAGCTGATTCCCAGCATCTTTCAATTTGACAACACCCATTGTAGGGCTAATTCATGAATTAGCCCTACAGGACATCGGGGGTGTAAGGGAATAAATTAGGGTAAGTCCAGATATTCTTGTTCTGTTAGGGCAAATTCTGGATCAATGATTTTTACCTCATTATAGGTGAGTTGATAGAGTTTGTAAACTAAGTGATCAATCTGCTTTTCTAATTCGCTTGTGTCAGCGTTAGGATCGTCTTTTTTTGCGGTGAGAATTTTATTAACAATTTTTTCTAATGCTATTTGTATTTGCCTTTTAGGAACTACAATTGGAAGTTTAAATAATTGTACTGGCTTTACTTCTGGAAATATTCTCACATCTTCATTAACTAAATCACTATATAAAAAATTCATCAATTTAGAGTTGAGAACAGCCAATAAATATAAATATTGCACTTCTGATTTATTTGGCAACTGAACTATTATTCCACTTTTAAGGCAATACCATTGATCTTCGTCGTAAGCAGCAATGATTCTATTCGCAGTTTGTCGAATTAAAATTTTAGGCTGAGTAAATAATTTTTTGCGTCTAGGTCTTAACATTACATAGTAAGGGATAACACCACTTTTAGTTTCTACTCTATTGTCTAGTTTTTCTTTGTATAAGCTTAAATGTTTAATAATATTGGGATAATTTTTAACATCTAAGTCCGAAGAAAAATAAATTATGACTTTCTCTGATTTAGGCTTTAAACAATAAGAGTTTATTTCTCCTCCAATTATTAGTTTTTTAATTATGTCTTTTTCTAATTTCTTACTTTCAGCTTCATCTGATTTAAGTATAAAAGCATCTGCAAGTCCGGGACTAATTCCAGTAGCTACATCTTCAGCAATATCTTTAAGAGTTAGATTCCCTGAATAACATTTTTCAATTAATTGATGATGATTTTTAAAAACAAAGCTATAAGCTTGATTAGAAACAAGATTGGATTGATCAATGAGATTATTTATTTTATCTAGCTCAACTGGTAATTTATCTCTTTCCACATCTGATAGATCTGCATATAGAGTTGAGTTGTTTAATATTTTTTTAGAAAAACTAATGATGCAGGTAGGAGTTGTAACATCTTCAAATACTCCATCTCCAAGATTAATGTCTAAGATAAGACTGTAATTACTTAGTATTAATTCTCTACTTTTTTCAAATTCAATTTGATTTAAAAAACTAGAGGGAATTATTAGTGAACACAAAGATTGCTTACCTGTAAGTTCTTGATATCTGTAAGAAAAATAATTAAAAGACTCTGGAGTTCGGACATGAATTCGATCATAATATTTCTTTAAAAACTCTTTTTCTTGGGTTGAAAAATCTACGCCATAAGGAGGATTCCCAATCACCACATCAAACCCAACAAAATCCCCGTCATCATTCAACACTTCAGGAAACTCAAACCGCCATTCTAAAGCATTATTATACAGCTTACCGCTTTCAATATCTGCAATTTCAGCAGTTAGCTTATCAATCTCATTATTTAACTTAGTTACTTTTTTCTCCCGCGCTTTTTGCTCCGTCTTAGTCTCCTCAAACAATAAACCCTGATTTTCCAGATTATAAAGTTCCCCTTGTAATTGACGTAACTTCACTTTCTTAGGATCACCAATTAATAAATTAGCACTAAAACCCGCCTTAATCTTAGCAATCAGCGTTTCCATCTCCCGCTTTTGTTCCTTATTTTCCGCATTGCGATAAGTCTGTACAGCATTGCGATATTGCTCAATACTAAACTTCTGCTTCTGTAAAACCTGTTTAACATCCACATCCAACCCAAACCGACTAATCAAAGAATTACCACACTTGATATTAATATCAATATTTGGCAAAGTTTCTAAATTGCCATCCTCGCGATAATAAGCATTTTTTAAAAGCTCAATCCATAACCGCAAGTGACAAATAGTCACGGAATTAGGATTAATATCCACCCCAAATAAACACCCTTCGATAATCGTCTGTTTCTCGTGAAATAAGGCTTGCTGTACCCGTTGCTTTTCTTTATTATGGGGATGATAAGCAAATAAATTTCCTTCATCATCGTAAACCAGTAACTTATCATTTCGCACTTCCACCCGATAATCTTTTAAGGACTTACCCGAACTATCTAATAAAACCCGTAACTCACTCTTAATCGCGATTATCTCATTCAAAGCGGAAACTAAAAAATGTCCCGAACCCACAGCCGGATCACAAATCTTCAGGCTATTAATAATAGTATTCGCCTCTCTTTTATCCTCAATTCGTTCATATAAATCATCTAAAGTTTGACAATTCCAGCCTTTTACTTCATTAAACTTCTGCACGATCGCTCGTCGTATCGTTTCCCGACACATATACATGGTAATAAAACTCGGCGTATAAAAAGAACCGTCCTTATAACCATTAATCTTTTCAAAAATTAACCCCAACACCGAAGCATTAATTAACTTTTCGCTATCTTCTTGAGGATTTTCTAACTCATCTCGATCGAATTTATAAGCATCCAAAAACTCAAACAAATAAGCCAACGTATTTAACTCACCTACTCGCTTATTACCCTGATTATCTTTTAGCACCGTACCTGCAAAAATGGGTAAAGTTCGCTCCCGCAAATTGCCAATAAAAATCGTTTGCTGTTCCGTCTCCGTTGGCTCAAATAGCGAACTATTTAAATAAGGTACATGAGCAAAAGTCGTTTTAACCTTAGCCTCGCGCTTATTTGTCTCCTTGGCTAACACATCAAAAAACAAACTATCGAGATCATCATAACTGGGAACTTTCGCCAAATTGAGAAAAGCAAAATCTCGATCGCCTTGATGATATTTAATTAATTGCGCTTCCAATAATTTGAGAAACAAAACCCGATTAATCCAATTAATTGATAACCGCAACGCCACATTAAAAAGCCGTTCTTCATCCGTAGTTCCAAACTCTTCTGGATTTTTTAATTGTGCAATTTTATCTAAACTATCCAACCGACTAATCGCATTTTCAATCAGGGAACCATCACAGCGATCGCCTTCTTTCATTCGTCCGATTAACTTCTTCCCTTTATCCTTAATTTCCGTCAAACCGATAATATACAAAAGCTCATTATAAAAAGGCTTATTTAAAGTATTGCTATCATTAACAAAAGGTAACTTAAGTAAATGTTCTGGCGAAAGAATCTTGTAAATATCAAGCAAATCTAAATTTTCCAGATCTCGCAGATCAAAATGGGTAAATTTAATTTGCTCAATAACTTTAGCGATCGCCGGTTCGGCAATTTGTTGATAGAAAAAATCCGTTTTCGTACTACTCAGTCTCCCTGCTTCAAAATCGCAAAACTGGTTAAATAGAGCCTTATTAGCAAAAAACAACTCCTCAAAAATCTTGCCATCGAAAATAAACCACTCATAAATATTTGTCACGATCAAGTGTTTAATCTCAAGATTTTTATCCGTCACCCTTTCGCGGAGAAAATATAAAATTAACTGCTGAAAAGCCTTAGTATTAAGATTATCCAGTCTTGGCATTTCTGCATTTATTGTCCGAGTAGGTTTCTTCGTCTCAAAAATGACCCCCACTGGACTTTTAACATCCTGGTTATTATGAATCACCAGATCGATGCGCTCTTTTGTATTGATAAAATAGCGATCAGTATAATAGGTATTTTTCAAAAAATCTATCAGCAAATTTTTATTAAACTCTTCCGACTTTTTGCTGTCACATTGCTCCAACAAGCGCGTTAAATTAGCTTGAAAAACCTGAATTGTTTCAGTATCAGGCTTAATTTTCAAGTACACCCGATTTAAGGTTTGCTTGAGTTCTCGCTTATTGACGATCATAAAAGTTTACCTCTAGGAAACTACCGATTAATACCATTTTTCAAAAGTAATGACAGAGATGGTTATGCCTAGTGCATCTCAATTTTGTCGAAATATCTAGATATTTCGGGCGCACGCAGTGCGCCCCTACCATTGGCACCATCATATTATTGTAGGGGCGAATTGCATTCGCCCTCTTTGAACAACTTCTGCTGCTCACCAATAGGTGAGAGAAAATCACCAATAGGAGATGCACCCGGTTATGCCTGCTACAAATAAAGAAAAATGGTATAATTTTATTATAGCATTGCCAAATGATCGGTTAAAATAGAAGAACAAAAGTTGCAATCGAGGTCAATCTGTCGAAGCCAGGAATTTCTAACAGCAATGTGGAAAGAATTCCCCGTCACAGCGTAGCTTGACGGGGGGAGTATGTCACTGTTGTAATGCTTTTAAGAAGCGTCCCATAGTGGCAAATAAACCCGACTTTTTGGCTTTGTTAGCAGGATTAGAACTATCCTTAGGATTATTACTAGAAGCTTTCAGAATCAGATTTTCTAAAGCTTCGCCCATGGGTTTGGTGGATTGTTCAGAAATTAACTCGTAACCGTCTTCTTTTTCTAGCCAAACTTGCCACAAGGAAGGATAGGAGCGATAAACGATCGCTGATTCCAAGGGACGAAAATAATAACAACTTTCTAGGGTACTTAAAAATCTTTCTCGCAATTGTCGGGCTGCGTAACCGATACCCACTACCGATACATCTTCTAATTGAGGAATTAGAAGAACTACGGGGCGATCTTCGGCAAGGTAACAGAGTTTTTCTACGGAATTAATCTCAACCGAGGAGGGACAAACAACTAAAAAAGCTTCATCTTCGGGCTTAATTTTGTTTTCGATGGGAATAAAACGACTACCTAAATCTCCCAGTTGAAAAACTGTTTCTCCCCAATCCCGTCGAGCTAACATGGCGGCCCCGGTATCGGGAAAAATTACCCTTAAACCAGAACCATAACTGTCAAAAAGAGAGGTAAAATCAAGGGCTAAAGCTTGCGCTTGTAGAGCAATTTCTGGGATAACTAATTCCACTTGTACGCGTCTAGCACCCGATTCTATAGCCAGTTGGGTGGCGGCTTTCGCTTGCAGGATTGTTTCTTCTAGGGAATTGGGCAGGGTCATTTCAGTTATCAGTTATCAGTTATCAGTTATCAGTTATCAGTGAGCAGTTATCAGTGAGCAGTTATCAGTTATCAGTTATCAGTTATCAGTGAGCAGTAATCAGTTATCAGTTATCAGTTATCAGTGACTACCTCTGGTCGTCGGGGGCTTAAAATCAGAAAGATTTTAATTTTTATAAAAGGTAGGGTTGATTCATGAATGAACCCTACGTCCTGTAGGGGCGAAGCATTCGGGCAATAACCTATCGGTGAAACCGTAGATTTTCTATCCGAATGCTTCGCCCGTACTTTTTGCCGCAAACCCTACTTAAGTTTAGATGAAGTGTGACGGGATTTGGCATCATCCCAAGCATTAAGATAAATCCTATAAAATACTTTTAGTTTTTAAGAAGAAAGTCGGTAATCGGGGAAAAGGTGAGGAAAGAAAGCTTAGGAAAGCTGATAGGAGCCGTGACGTTGGGCATAATAATCGAGAATTGTCGTGATCAGAGCGCGATCGCTTTCCTGAAAAGTCTCAGTATAGTTAATTTCTAGACTACCGATCTGACTTTGGTGATAATCGAATTGTTGGAACTGCTGGGGAGTGAGATGGGTTTCCACACCCTGAACCTGTTGTAAATGGCTGGCTAATTCTCGATAGATAGCCAAGGGCATTCGCGGATAAATAATGGTTTGTTTTTGTTGAATAGCAATCGATCGCACGGGTTTTATTCTCCTGATTCGGAAATATTATAGCTGATCGAGGCTTGCGGTGCGGCGGGTTCGGGTGCACCATCCCCTAAACGACGGGTAATAGTTTGACCGCGTTGTTGTAGGACAATATAGGGGTTATCGGGATCGGTGTTGATCGCTTTAACTAAAATTAAACCATTAGAGAGGGTAGAACCGGGAATAACTCGACGTTCCGTGGCTTCTCCGGGGGCTTTCACGATCGCCATAGGAGTGGTAGGTAACTGGACGATGCCCGATACTTGCACTTCTTCCGCTTCCGTCGGTTGCGGTGGTGGTGGCGGTGCTTTCACTATCGGTCGTCTGGGGGTGGGACGATTGCCCATTGCTGCGGGTGCGGGTCTGGCTGTGGTGGCCGCCAGAGTCCCAGCCGGGGGTTTTTCCGCCACTGTAATTGTAATATTTGGTTGTAGGGGAAAGGGAGCAAAGGGATCGCTGCGACCGCGATTAATTTCTGCGCGTTTTTGGTCGGGATCGGTAGCAGGAATCAATCCCGCTACCCTTAGGGGGGTTGGTTCGGTAGCTGGTTGTACAGCACCGCTAAAGGCTGGTGGTTGGGCAGCCAGGGGACTGGGAGAGGGGGTGGGGGTTTCTTGGCTGGGTGGTGGGGATTGATTAGCTTGGTTAGAAGCTGGACATCCCACCAACAATAAAGCGACACTCCCCACCGATAGGATTAGCGGCAATTTTTTCATACGGAAACAAAGACAAAATGGCCCGGTCGGACAACCTTGGATAATAACATAACCTATCTTTCCCAGAAATCTAGGCAGACCACACGGGGAAAGTCAGGAGCTTGACCCCGCTAGTCCGGTTTTAATACTGACCGCCGGATTTGCGATGACCGATGGCGGTGACACCGTTACTATCCAAAACTTGACCCCGCTCGACGGTAGCATAGACTAACCAGCGATCGCCGCAGAGTTGTCGCTCTTTGACCGTACACTCTAGATAGGCGAGACTTTCGCTTAAAATCAGACAGCCATTTTCCCCGACTTGGGTTTCTAATCCCGTAAAGACATCACCGCCAGATTTGATGCGATTGGAAAAATGGCGGCGTAAATTGCGCCCTTCCTTGAGAATATTCAAGGTAAAAGCGGTTCCCGAGTTAATTAGGCGATCGGCGGCTTGTTCGTCAGCAACGGCGATAATTAGCCCCGGGGGGTTAAAACTGGCTTGGGATACCCAAGAGGTCAAGAAACCAGCATGATCCTCGCCCTGGCGAGTGGTGAGAACAGAGAGGGAACCGACGATCCGGCCAACGGCCTGGGCAGTGCGATCGATTTGTGTTTCGGTCATTCCCTGTTGGGGAACCCGCAATTTTTTGGTTTTTTTCAAGGTCTGGGCGAAGGTTTCTCCGGCTAAATAACCAGCTTGTAAACTGCTTTCTGTGGGGTTAAAACGCACGCGCAAGGATTCAAAACCGAGGCGATAATTGGCATCTTTGAGTTTAGTTTCAATTAAATCTACAGCTTCCCCACTCCAACCGTAGGAACCAAAAACCCCGGCTAATTTAGTTTTTGCTGCCGTGGAAAGAACGATTCCTAAAGCGGTTTGGATCTGGGTAGGAGCGTGACCGGCTAAGGTGGGAGAACCGATAATAAATCCGTCACAATTTTCGATCGCTTGACTAATTTCGGCAGGGGTGGCAAACTCACAATTTATTGATTCTACGGCCAGATCATTTTCTAATAATCCTCGTTCGATCGAGCGGGCCAGGGTGGCAGTATTTCCGTAGGCAGAAGCATATAATAAGGCCACTTGTAGGGGTCGAGTTTTTTGTTCTTGACACCAATAACGATAATCGTGGGCAAGACGACTAAGACTATAGCGAATTATCGGACCGTGGGCGGGTGCATAATATTGGGCGGGAAATTCTTTAATTTTGTCGAGGGCTGTTTCTAACGCTTTAGATTGCACGGCATGGAGACAATCAAAATAATAACGACGATCTGCGTCTAATTCTTTCCAATTTTTATCCCAAATATCGTCACCGCACAGATGCACACTAAAGAATTTATCGCTGTATAAAATTTGGGTTTTTTGGTCAAAAGTGCAAATACCATCAGGCCAGCGCGGCGTAGGAACATTAATAAAACTGAGTTGATGACCTTGCCCCAAATCAAGAATTTCATCGGTTCGTATGCCCAAAATTTGGGCATCAGGCAGGGCATTTTTCAGGGTATTGACGGCAGCTTTAGAACAGAGGATGGTGATTTGATGGGTTTCGGCTAATAAGGCCTTTAAAGTGACAATACGGTTGGGATTAACGTGACTGAGAATTAGATAATCGAGACGATGTAAGGGGACATATTGACGAATTTCTTCTAAATAAATTTCGGTGAAGGATTCTCCAGGAGGATCGATTAAGGCAGTTTTATCGCCCCGGATAAGATAGGAATTAGCCGTGGTTCCCCGTTGACGAGCATATTCTATTTCAAATTTTAATCTGTCCCAAGTACGCGAGCGAAAAACCCAAGTTTTATCGGCAATTTCTGCGGCTTGAACATCCCGGGGGCGATTATTAATAGCAGGATTGGGAATTAAGGTAGTAGTGGTCATAGTTGTTAATTTGGTTGTTGGTTGTTGGGTGTGACCCCCCCAACCCCCCCGACATCGGGGGGGCAGGTGGGGTGTGGGGTGTGGGGTGTGGGGTGTGGGGGGAGTGAGGTTTTAGAGTTTTAGTGGAAATTACTCTATCTCCCCATTACCCTATTCCCCCATTTTCCTATCCCCTTCTAACTGATAACTGATAACTGATAACTGCTCACTGATAACTGATAACTGATAACTGATAACTGATAACTGATAACTGATAACTGATTAAGTTTTGCTGTTTATTTCAGTTAATTCTTTAACTAAATGTTGACGATAACGCTCAGAAACTTTTTGTTCGGGATCGATACCTTCAAAGGTGGGAGGAAGCCAAACTCTTAATACCATTAATGTGCCGAGAACTATTAGAAAAGCACAGGCGGCTAATACTTGTGTCCAATTAGTTTCTAGGACTCCTCTGACAATTAATTCTCGCAAAACCGAGACGATAGAAACTTCCACGGCAACACCGATAGAAACTCGTTTTTCTTGCAAATAAATAATTAACAATCGGAACAATTCTACTAGAATCAAGAGGAATAAAATATCGGCGGTAATAATCCGAAATTGAATCGGTGGCAGCAGAGACATAAACATTTCTCTGACTTCTAACACCATGAAGCTAAATAAACCGATACAGAGAGAAATGACAATTAAATCTTGAATCATTTCTAACACTTGTACTACTCTCACCATCATTGGGGAAGGTTTTTTAATTGGTTCGTACATTTTATTGCTCCTAAGATTGATAGAATTTGGTGTTAGGAAAGTGGGGAAGTAGGGTGATGGGAAGAATAAATAAAAATAATCTCCTGCCTCCTGATAACTGATAACTGATAACTGATAACTGATAACTGATAACTGATAACTGTTAATAATGGTTGCCAACTTTGCGATGATGGACAGCAGTTAAGGTATCTAAACGAGCAACTCGTCCGGTATTAACGGTACAATAAACTACCCAATGATCGCCGCAATCTAAACGACTGGTGACTTGACATTCTATGTAAGCTAAGGCATCGGCTAAAATTGGTGATCCATTATTAGCAGTATAGGTTTTAATGCCTTCAAAACGATTGGCACCGGGAGAGAAACGCTTGAGGAAATGTTTCATTAATTTCTGATAATTATCCTCAGCCAAAACATTTAAAACAAAGGTATCGCTAGGCTGTAAAAAGGATACCATTGCCCGATCTTTGGCCACTGCAATCGCCACACCTAAAGGATTTAAACTTGCTTGTGTCACCCAAGAGGCAACCATGGCACTAGATAAATCGGCTTTTTGGGAAGTAATTAAGTACAATCCGGTACTAATACGACCTAAAGCTTTTTCTAAGTCGTTGTTAATCGACTTAATTTGTTTAATCGTTTTTTCTCGGCTTAACCATTGGCCGAGGTCGGTTCCTGCTTCATCGGCAATCAAATCGAGGGATTGATGGGAATTGTCTTTAACTAAAAGAGGAGGAAAAGCTTCGATCGCTCCGATCTCCTGTAATTTATTTCTTAAGGGAAAAATTGGTTCATCTTCCCCACCTCCTGACTCAAATAATCCTACCGCTTGTTTGCCATTAATTGAAGCAAGAATCGTGCTTAAAATTGTCTGGTTAATCGGGGAAGATTGGGGAGGCATTCCGATGACAACTCCCTTCGATTGATTGATTAATTCTCTGACTTCGTGGGGATCAGCATTATTCATATCGACTAATTCTGTCACCACATCATTTTTGGTCAAACCCTGACTGATCATAGTAGCTAAATGTTCGCTTTGTCCGTAATCTTGGGTAAAGAATACAGCCACTAAAGTATCAGCAGAAGTTTGTTCTTGACTCCAAGTTTGATAGCGTCCCACCCAATCAGAAATATGGTGTTTTAATAGGGGACCGTGACCGGTGGCAATGAGATTAATCTCAAATTTCTCGATTCTTTTAATTGCCCCTAAAACCGAACGAGCATTCGGTCGCATCAGACAGTCATAATAGGTTTGAAAATCGCCTTCTAGCAGCTCTTTTTCTCGATCGTAGGTTTGATCATCACAAAAGTGCATTCCGAAGGCATCACAGGTAAAAAGGGTGGCAGTTTTAGCATCAAAAGTGAAGATAGTATCGGGCCAATGAAGATTAGGGGCTGCAACAAATTCTAAGACATGGCCATTACCTAAATCTAAAGTATCACCACTTTTAACGATTAACTGTTTAAAGGGTCTGTGTACCATGTTTTCGAGGAATTGCATGGCAACTTTTGCCCCCACCACGGTAACTTCTGGGACTAATTCCAAAACCTCTTTGACTAAACCACTGTGGTCGGGTTCGGTGTGACTGATAATTAAATAATCAAGATGATTGATGTTGATTAGTTTAGTTAATTCATCCAGATAAAGGCGATCGAATTTGCGGTGAGATGTGTCAATTAGGGCGGTTTTTTCCCCTTGAATAATAAAAGAGTTATAAGTGGTACCGTTTTCTAAACCAAATTCGATATCAAAACGATCGCGATCCCAATCCAAACAGCGCAAGGTAAAAGTATTTTCGGCGATTTCTTGGATTTGTGTGGTTAAACGGCTGGTTTTAGCGGGTTTTGGGGTGATTAAAGCAACCATAATTTCTATCTCCCACAGGATTTGATTCGGAACTGCATTTGCTTAATTCCTATGGTGACTTGCTTTCAGCGATTTGTAAAATACCAATTACTCAAGTCAATGATTAGTTAGATTTATATAACCTTTTATCTATGGTTGTGGATATTAATTTGCGTGCCGGCCCTGCCGAATCAAGATCTGAATACTAATTGTGCATCCTATCCACCGGTTGGCTTAGTCCTCGGTTTTGCTTACTGTACTTTTGCCTATTTGTCAAGTTTTTTACATAATTCTTAATATTTCCCTCGTTTTTGCTCTCTCGCTCTCCTGGGGTGTTTTGTTTTCGATGTCAGTCTATGGGTGAACCTGTAACCCATGAGGATATTTACCAGCTATTGCGCGCTGGTGAAACGTTTTTTGTTTTAGCTGAAGCGGTAACACAAGTCCAGAAAACGGGTTTCTTCGAGAAACCCGTTTTCTGGATATTGTTTTTTGGCTGAGGGTTTTAAGGTGAATTGGTGGGCAGTGCATCGCCCTACGGTAAGATGTTCTTATTATATTCTTGCCAAAGACTGCTTAAATTCTGCGAGAGAATTAGCAGTAGCTGCTAATTTTAGTAGCTCTTTTAAGAGAGTAAGGTTAGTGATTTTGTCAATCATCTCTTCAATTTCTGAAGAAATCTGTTCAAACCGCACAGTTAAAACTGTTTTTATGTCATCGCAGCTATTTTCTAACGCTCCAATTTCCTTGCCAATTTCCTTACCACGTTCTATCCCTCGTAACTCCATATTACTAAAGACATGGTTCTTTCCTCCTCAAATTGTTTAATTTTACTCTCTAAACTTGACTGTAATTCAGGGGATAAAGTCATCATATTGTCGATGATTTCAAACAGTTTAATTATCCGTTCTCTCTCGAACTATTTTTCATATAATCCCCTGATTAACTTCCACTTCCACTGTTCCGGTTGTGGCAGCTTCCCGGTAGTCGCTTTTGTTTTCAGGTGTGCCATGACTATTATAGCAAAGAGATTGCTACTTGCCTCTAGTTCTGACCATCTTTCCTCATAGTCCAGTAATTTGACTGTTGGGAATTTGAGAGTCACTTCACAGCCAGCGATAGTATAATTATAGGAATCTGGTCGCCAATTTACTCGTTCATCCCCTAGAATAGCGAGACTGATAACCGGTTTCTGATACAAATCAAAGGCGCAATAATTATAAATATACATCCTCTGGGAGAAATTTTCGCCGATAACCATCTACTAATTAAAAATGATAATTATTTACTTTTCTAGCATTTTATCTAATCTTTCCTGAATCAATAAAGCCATGGAAGAACGCAGAAAAAATAAACCAAATAACCCCGCTAGACTGAAGGGAATAATGGCTAGTTTGCTATAGTTAGTGTCTAATAAAAATATGGCTGAGATAAGGCTAAATCCCAATAGACAAACATTAATTAATACTTTAATTCCCAGATAAATTCTTTTCAGAAGTCGTTCATTTTCCCGTGACTTAACTTGAAAAACTAAATTTCCTCGCTCGATTTTTTCCTCTAATTGACGGAGTATTCTCTCGTTTTTATTACCTTTTTGCCATTGTTGTTTAAGAAAAGTGCGCGCTTGATTAGCTAGGATAAGCATGGTGTTAGTAGTTCCTCCCGATACTGCTAGACTTTTCACAAAAGGTTGACTAGCTGCTAATAAATTATACTGGGGATCTAAAGAGCGGGCAATCCCATCCAAAGTGGTGACAGATTTAATAATAAAAGTCATTTGGGGGGGTAAGCGAAAAGGTTGCTGTTTAAACATTAAATACACTTGATCGCTAATTTGTTCAAATACCCTCACATCTACCGGTTTATCGCGAAATTCATCTAAAAGAAACTGCACGATATTTCGTATGGGTTGTAGATCTCTAACGGGTTCAATTAACCCCATATACATCAAAGTTTTTAAGACTGTTTCTGTATCCTTTCTCAAGATAGCGAAAAAGGTTTCGATCATTTGATCTTTAGCGACGGACTTTAACTCGAACATCGTGCCGAAATCGTAGAAAATTAACTCCCCTTCCTGACTAACTGCCATATTACCCGGATGGGGGTCTGATTGGAAAAAACCATCCTGTAATAGTTGTTTGAGATAGGAACAGATACCCAGTTGAATAATCCCATCTACGTTAATATTATTAGCTATTAAAGTCTCTCGATCATCAACTTTAATCCCCGGCACATACTCCAAAGTTAATACCTTGCGGGTGGTATATTGCCAGTAAACTAAAGGGACTTTTACCTGGGGATAATTCTTAAAATTTTCCCGAAAGCGATCAGCATTTTTGCCCTCATGAATATAATCGATTTCTTGAAAGAGTAGCTCAAAGAATTCTTGATAGATAGCTTCTAGATTATATTTTTTCACCACGGGGAAAATATTTAACCAACGGGTGAGACGATGCAACAATTCAAAATCGAGATTAAATAGTCCTTCTAGATTCGGTCTTTGTACCTTAATAACGACTTCTTCCCCACTTAATAACTGCGCTCGATGCACTTGTCCTAAACTGGCACAAGCGAGGGGAGAAACAGTAAAACTTTCAAATAAATTATCTAGGGTTTGTCCTAATTCTGTTTCGATAACTCGGATCGCTTCTTGACTATTAAATTCGGGAACTCGATCCTGTAATTGGGTTAATTGTTCGATATATTCGAGCGGAATTAAATCTGCTCGCGTCGATAAAGATTGTCCAATTTTAATAAAAGTTGGTCCCAAATTCATGAGGCGATCAACTAACCATTTCGCTCTCTTTTGCCGTTTTTTGCCCCTATTAGCCCCCGTTAAACGATCCCAGAGCAAAAAAGTCAAAAACTGCGTTGTAAAGCTAAATATCTCCAATTGACGAATAATTGGCGATCGCAAGCTTTGCTGCCAATGTAAAGATTTGGGGGAATCAAAGGGAGTAAGCATCAGTTATCAGTTATCAGTTATCAGTTATCAGATGAACGTAGGTTGGGTTGAAGCATGAAACCCAACGCCCAATCATTTTACGCTACCGCTAACCCATCCTACAAATAATTGTGCCTCCCTACTTAATATCCCACAGCGTTTCTCGTCAAGGTGAAGTATAAATTAAACCTTGCCGAAGTAAAAACTCCAGTCGCAAAAATGCGCTTCATCTATCTGAGAAACGCTGTCAAGTGTTACCTTCCCGTTTGCGAATTCGCTGGTAAAAATCCTGATTTTCAGCTTTTAATCTCTGCGACCAGGTAAACCGAGATCTACCGATAGAAGATGACTGCAAGCAAAACCAGAAAAGGCTACCGCATTTAATCCTTGACCGGGGAAGGTACTATCTCCCACACAATAAAGATTAGGAATAGCTGTGCGATTAAAGGGCATTCCTAATAAGCCTAACAGTTTTCTTCGCGGTATTGGGCCGTAACTGCCATCGATTCTATTCAAAAAGCGGCGATGGGTGCGAGCCGTGCCAATTTCGATATAATCTAATCCTGTATCTAGTTTGGGAAAGAGTTTTTTCAGGCGCTCGATGAGACGATTAGCAGCGGCCTCTTTTTTCTGTTGATATTCTTGGGGGGGCAGTTTTTGCCATTGATCAATCCAGCTAGGGGTGAAAGTATGAATGATATGATGGTCCGGGGGTGCGAGGGAGGGATCGAGTAAGGTAGGAATAGAAACAAAGATAGTTCCCTGTTCTGCTTCCATATTTTCCCAATCTTCTAGCAAAATATGGTGACATTCGCTTCCTGATGGTAACACATCGGCCTTAACTCCCAGATGCAAACTCAGGAAACTGGGGGATTTTTGATAGCGTTTTTGCCATTTTTTTTCGCTGCCCGGGAGAGATTCTGGGGGGAGTAGTTTCTCGAAGGTATCCCAACGGGTGGCATTAGAAACAATCTTTTTAGCGTAATATTCCTTACCATTGGTCAATCTTACCCCGATCGCTCGTCCTGCATCTAAAATAATCTTAGTCACTCTCGCTTGATACTGGATTTCACCACCAGCTTTTTCCAATCCCGCGACTAACTTGAGAGCAATCTGTCCCACTCCTCCCCGGGGATAGTTAATTCCCCCGTAATGGCGATCGCTAAAGACCATTCCCGCATTAATCATCGGAGTGCGATCGGCGGGTACTACCGACCAACAATAACATTCCATGTCGATAAATTTCAATAATTTCGGGTCTTTAATATATTTTCTGGCCACATCTCCCGCATTTTGGGGTAGATACTTGACCAATCCCAAACAGGATAAAGGATGCTGGAAAAAAACCCTAGTCAGATAGCGGGGTTCTTCCAGCGATAGTAAATCCATACTATTGAGGCAATTAAACACCTGCCAGCATTCATCGTAAAAGCGCCGGATACCGGTTTTTTCTGCGGGAAAATGGCTAATTAATTCCTGTAAAAATTGTTCGTAGTCGCGATGAACTTTTAAGTCTAATCCGTCCGGGAGATGATAATGGATCTGGACGGGATCGGCAATGGTTTCGATAGTCATATCCACCGCTGCCAAAGCCTTGGTTAGGAGGTTAGTCGTCCCCTTTTTGCCAAAACCAAAAATCATCGAAGCACCCACATCAAAACGATAACCCTCTCGTTCAAAATAACCTGCGCTGCCCCCCGGAATCAGATAACTCTCTAAAACTAAGACTTTTGCCCCTTTTACCGCTAATTGCGTCGCTGTCACCAATCCCCCGATTCCCGACCCAATCACGATCGCATCGTACTGATTACTCATAACTTGACTCGATAAATTTTTGTGTCAATTCTTGATTGTAACCCTTGACTAGCGGTCATTTATCGGCTAGTTTGCGGGAGCAAAAAATTTTGGGGGAGAAATGAAAAGCTGGTAAAAGGAAAAAAGTCTTGACAAATCCGGCCGCTTGACATAGTTGGGTTTGGGTGATATTATCTTCCGGAAAGACGGGCAGCGCTACTGTTATAAAAAAAACATTGGCTCTTCTCGTTTCTGTATGGAAGGGAGAAGAATAGGGGTAATTTTCTGGAAAGATAGTCTTCAAAGCCTTGCCTAGCAAGACTACTAGGAACGATAAACACTGATTATCACACCAAGTCGGGGAGAGCCAAACATCATTTTACTTAAAATTAATGGTTCTTCGGTTTGTGTTATGCAATGGAGGGGGGTTATAAAGGATAAAACCCTTACACAGAAAGACATTGCTTCGATTTTTGCCAATTGTTTTCTATCTAGAACGAGCTAATCAATTGAGTCTCTTGCCATATAAGGATTTAGTCGATTTATGCCCCCTGATCGAATCATACCAAGTAACGAAGAGCCAAATTAATTAATCAATTGGATAATGTATAGAAAACTGGCCAACAAAATCCTTAAATTAGCTAATTCCCTATCTAGGTCATCGAAGCGCTCTCTTTTAATTGTCACCGATTGCCTGATTTTTAGTCTAACCATCTATCTAGCCTTCTCTCTCAGGTTTAATCTGAGCCTCGAATATCAGCAAATTAGACCTTTTTTAGGGCAAATATTGGGCTTAATTGCCATTAAAACTCTAGTTTTCTATCTCAGAGGTATTTACCGTCCCGTAGTACGTTATACAGGATTAGAGTTTCTTTCCTCCGTACTGCAAGCGGTCCTCTATAGTTCAGGGGTTTTAATCAGTCTTGCCTACTTTCAAGGGGATGCCTTTTTGCCACGTTCAGTCCTGATTATCGACGCATTGTTAACCCTAGTATTGGTTATCGGGGTGAGATTGTTGATTCGTTCTGTCTTTCACCGTCTGAATATTTACGTCAGTAGTGTGGATAGGGAACCGACAATTGTTATCTATGGTGCCGGGGTTGTGGGTTGTCAATTGGCACGTTCCCTACAAAATGACCCCCACTATCGTTTATTAGCTTTTATTGATGATAATCCCGATTTGCAGCAGCGAGTTATCCAAGGCATTAGGGTTTATCCCCCCTCTCAATTGACACTACTGCACCAAAAACGGGCCTTTGACTGGGTTGTTCTCGCTATTCCGAACGTAGCCAAGGCCAAAAAGCGGCAAATCATCGAAAGTCTAGAAACTTTACCCATCGACATTAAAACTGTTCCTCCCCTCTCAAAAATTTTATCGGGAGAAGCGACCATCAATCAGATTCGCAGTGTCGATGTCTCGGAATTATTAGGACGGGAAGAAATTCTACCCCATCCCGAACTTTTGGGAAAAAATGTCACAGGTAAAGCGGTGTTAGTCACCGGGGGTGGCGGTTCCATCGGTTCGGAATTATGCCGACAAATCGCCTTCCTCAAGCCAAAATGCCTGGTAATCTACGAATTAAACGAGTTTTCCCTCTACAAAATCGATCTCGATTTAAGCGAAAATTATACCGATTTACGCAAGTATGCCTATCTAGGCAATGTTCTCGACCGCAATCATCTGGCCCGAGTCATCCAACAACACCAGATTGAGACAATTTATCACACGGCCGCCTATAAGCACGTTCCCCTTGTGGAAGCCAATGCTAGTCAGGGGGTTTACACTAATGTTTGGGGGACTTTAAATGTCGCTCAGACCGCGATCGAGAATTCGGTTAGTAATTTAGTTCTTATTTCCACCGATAAGGCCGTCAGACCGACTAACATTATGGGGGCCAGTAAACGCTGTGCTGAGTTAGTTGTACAAGCTTTGGCCGCTTTACCTGACACTGCCACCCGTTGCGCGATCGTCCGCTTTGGCAATGTTCTTGATAGTAGCGGTTCCGTGGTGCCGCGTTTCCGGGAACAAATTGCCCAACGTAAGAATATTACCCTCACCCATCGCGATATTATTCGCTATTTTATGTCTATTCCGGAGGCGGTGCGTTTGGTTATGCAAGCAGGAGCAATGGCTGAGGGGGGTGAGGTATTCCTGTTAGATATGGGTGAACCGGTAAGAATTTACGATTTGGCCCTACAGATGATTCGTTTAAGTGGCTTGGAATTAGGGCAAGATATCGATATTGAAATCACGGGATTAAGACCGGGGGAAAAACTCTACGAAGAATTATTAATCGATACCGATAAAGCTTGTCCCACCGCTCATCCAAAGATTTTTTGCGCTCATGAACACTTTCTTGCTTGGGACGAATTGCAAATCAAATTAGAGCAATTGCTTAATTATATTCAAGTTAATGACCGTCAGGGCTTAGTTAAGTCCCTACAAGATTTAGTTCCCGAATACCAACCCCCGAAGCAAATAGCAAGTAATTTGTCAAGAACGTAGGTTGGGTTGAAGCATGAAACCCAACGCCCGATTATGTTACGCTACCGCTAACCCATCCTACAAATAATTGTGCCTACCTACTTATAAAAAGTCAAAAGTGAAAAAGAGGAGTTTTACCTCTCCTCTTTTTCACCAAATTTATTAATCTAATTGAACCGACTGCTCTTGTTTTAATTGCTTTTGGATAGTTTTTACTGTCCGCTCAATTTTATTGATTCCGCGAGAAGAAGGGCGATTTATTCTATCAGCTAGAGGAGAAGTCTGTTGAATAGCGATGCTTAAATAAAGAGGAAAAGCGAGGGTAAAGGCTAAAAAAAGACGTTGTAACATGATCCACTCCCACAAAAGTTTTTCAGCGATTATTTAGCCGGCTGAAACTTTTCCCAGAATAACGACTAACTAGGAAAATTTCAGCTAGTTTGTGACAGTCCGGCAATTGGTGGGGCAATCCTAAAGAATTAGCGCTGAAACCCTCAACCCTAGACCGAGAGTCTGATACATTGATCTAGGAACATGAACGATCGCTCTATCTATGCACAAAATTCCAGTTACTGTGATCACGGGTTTTCTGGGTGCGGGAAAAACTACCCTCATCCGTCATCTACTGCAAAATAATCAAGGCCGCCGGGTGGCCGTTATGGTCAATGAATTCGGAGAAGTGGGAATTGATGGTGATTTGTTGAAAAGTTGTCAGACCTGCGACGACAACCCTAACGATAATATTGTGGAATTGACCAACGGTTGTCTGTGCTGCACAGTACAGGAAGAATTTCTCCCCACCATGCAGAAATTGCTGGAGCGACGGCAACAGTTGGATTGTATGCTGATCGAAACCTCGGGATTAGCTTTACCTAAACCTCTGGTTCAAGCTTTTCGCTGGCCGGAAATCCGCAACGGTGCGACGGTGGACGGAGTAATCACCGTGGTGGATGGTTTTGCTATCGCTAGGGGTCGTCTGGTGGCGGATTTGGACGCTTTAACCGCACAAAGGCAAGCAGACCCTAATTTAGAACACGAAACCCCCATTGAGGAGTTATTTGAGGATCAGTTAGCCTGCGCTGACCTGGTACTCTTAACTAAAACCGATCTCATCAGCGAAATTGAATTAGAAAAAATTATTAATTGGCTGAAAACACAACTGCGATCGACGGTAAAAATAGTTACTTGTGCCGATGGACAAATTAGCCCCGATGTGCTATTGGGATTTAATGCCGCCGTCGAGGATAATTTAGCCAGTCGTCCTAGTCATCATGATCACGAGGAAGAACACGATCACGATGAGGAGATCAATTCTGTGCAGTTTTGCCTCGATTCTCCCGTAGATGCCCGAATTTTGACTCAAAGGATTAAAGAATTGGTGGCCCGAGAAGAAATCTATCGGGTTAAGGGATTTGTTAATGTGGCCAATAAACCGATGCGTATGGTGTTACAGGGAGTCGGCGATCGCTTTGATTCTTTCTTCGATCGACCCTGGCAATCCACAGAAATGCGGCAAACTCGCTTGGTCTTTATCGGCCGCTCCCTCGATAGTCAGAGAATCGAGCAGGCCTTAACTAGGGTTGGCTGAAGAAGTTTTTCCTAGGGACAGGGTGTGGGGGGGGTCACACCCCACACCCTACACCCCACTGAAAAAGCTCCGGCGCTCGATCGCCCGGATAGATAGTCGGGGATTTGGGTTAGGGTAGTAAAAGATACAGATTACTCGCCCTTGCAGACCAACAATTATGACGAACACCAGTAACCCGCTGCTTGCCGGTCAAGGATTACCAGCTTTTGACCAAATCCAACCTGGCCTGATTGTCCCTGGGATGACGCAACTTTTGCAGGAACTGGCCAGAGAATTAACCGAACTAGAAGCAGAGATTACCCCCACCTGGGAAAAATTAGTCGAACCCCTCACCCGGATTGAAGAACGTTTAAGCTGGAGTTGGGGGATTATCGGTCATCTGATGGGGGTAAAAAATAGCCCAGAATTGCGTCAAGCTTACGAAACCGTACAACCGCAGGTAGTCGAGTTTATTAGCCGTTTAAGCCAAAGTAAACCCATTTATCAAGCATTTTTGTCCCTGCGCCAAGGGGAAAGCTGGGGGCAATTAGACGAGGCACAACAGCGCATTGTCGAAGCTTCCCTGCGGGATGCTCAATTGGCTGGGGTGGGATTGCTAGGGGAGAAAAAAGACAGATTTAACGCGATTCAACTGGAATTAGCGGAAATCACCACGAAATTTTCCAATAACATCCTCGATGCCACCAAAGCTTTTCAACTGAAACTAACAACCCCAGAAGATATCGCCGGTTTACCCCCTAGTCTCCTTAGTTTAGCCGCCCAAACCGCCCGGGGCCAAGGAGAAACTAACGCCGGCACCGAAACTGGTCCCTGGGTGATTACCCTCGATTTTCCCAGTTATTTCCCCTTTATGAAGTACAGCGATAATCGGGAATTGCGGGAAAAACTCTATAAAGCCTACGTTAGTCGGGCCGATCTGGGAGAATTGGATAATAATCCCTTAATCGATCGCATTTTGCAACTTCGTCAGGAACAGGCCCATCTTTTAGGTTATAGTACCTACGCCGAGGTCAGTCTTGCCCGGAAAATGGCCAATTCTGTGGATGAAATCGAGAAATTGCTTGACAATTTGCGCCAAGTAAGCTACGAAGCGGCAAAACAGGATTTAGAGGCCTTAAAAACTTTTGCGGGAACCGACGATCTCAAGCATTGGGATATAGCCTATTGGTCAGAAAAACAGCGTCAGGCCAAGTTTAACTTTAGTGCCGAGGAATTACGCCCCTATTTCCCCCTACCACGGGTTTTAGAAGGCATATTTAGCCTCGCTAAACGGATTTTTGGGGTAGAAATTATCGCTGCCGACGGTAAAGCACCTATCTGGCATCCCGAGGTGCGTTATTTCCAGATTAACGACGAAAAGGGCGAAAAAATCGCCTATTTCTACCTCGATGCCTACAGTCGTCCCGCCGAAAAACGCGGCGGCGCTTGGATGGATGTCTGTATCGGTCGCGCCAAAACCGGCACCGAGGTGCGTTTACCTGTGGCTTATTTAATCTGCAATCAAACGCCTCCAGTGGACGGAAACCCCAGTTTAATGACCTTTGAGGAGGTAACTACCCTATTTCACGAATTTGGCCACGGTTTACAGCATATGTTAACCACTGTGGATTATTCTGGCGCGGCGGGTATTAATAACGTTGAGTGGGACGCGGTGGAATTGCCCAGTCAATTTATGGAAAATTGGTGTTATGATCGCCCTACTTTAATGAGTATGGCCAAACACTACGAAACTGGTGAAACTCTCCCCGAACATTACTACCAAAAACTGCTCCTAGCTAAGAATTATATGAGCGGTTCGGCCATGCTGCGTCAGCTACATTTGTCTTTAGTAGATTTGGAATTACACCATCGTTATCAACCCAATGGCGGCGAAACTCCTAAACAAGTCAGACAGCGTTTAGCGGCGACGACGACGATAATTCCTCCCCTACCGGAAGATGCTTTTTTGTGTTCTTTTGGGCATATTTTCGCTGGCGGTTATGCGGCGGGTTACTATAGTTATAAATGGGCAGAAGTTCTCAGCGCCGATGCTTTTGCCGCTTTCGAGGAAGTGGGATTAGATAACGAAGAAGCAGTGAAAGCGATCGGTCGCCGTTTTCGCGATACTGTCTTAGCTATGGGGGGAAGTTCTCATCCTATGAATGTTTTTAAAGCTTTCCGCGGTCGCGAACCTAGTACCGAGCCTCTCCTCCGTCATAGCGGCTTATAAAAGTAGGGTGCGTTAGCGTAGCGTAACGCACCAAAAACTTTTCTTTGTGGTGCGTTACGGCAATATTTAGCTCTTGATTTTTTCCCTGAAAACAAGGGATTGCCTAACGCACCCTACTTAACTGCTGAAACAATCCAGTAGGGTGTGTTAGCGTAGCGTAACGCACCAAAAACTTTTCTTTGTGGTGCGTTACGGCAATATTTAGCTCTTGATTTTTTCCCGAAAAACAAGGGATTGCCTAACGCACCCTACTTGACTGCTGAAACCTTTCTTTGTGGTGCGTTACGGCAATATTTAGCTCTTGATTTTTTCCCGAAAAACAAGGGATTGCCTAACGCACCCTACTTAACTGCTGAAACCTTTCTTTGTGGTGCGTTACGGCAATATTTAGCTCTTGATTTTTTCCCGAAAAACAAGGGATTGCCTAACGCACCCTACTTGACTGCTGAAACAATCCAGTAAAAATAGACAATGATAGGTTACAATACTATTGTTCTATACATCACCAATCTAGCCTTTGATAAAATTTATGGAATCATCTACTCTACCGATTCATAATCCAGCCGAACGTTTATTAATTATCCTACAAAGATGTTCTCAAGACAAAACTGACGAAACAGTTCAAACAGTTTTCTCAAGAGCCATGGAAGTGAAAAATGATCCCGATTCTTTTTATCAAGGTTTTGGTAAATTGCTAGAGCTTATTTCTCACATAGAAGATCAACTACAATATTTTTCTTCAAACAAACAGTCTTCCTATAAACAACTTATGAAAGAAATTAAGTATGAATTAATTAGTTTATTGTCAAAAGTTCACGAGAATTGGTTAGGTTTAGGAGAGCCACTAAACTCTCCTGACTGGGAAGCTCTATATTGGCTTCCTTCTTGTGTAGAAGATTTTGAGGAAATATGTTTAAGCAAAGAGGATTTGAACAGGTTAAGGGAAGAAATATTAGGTTTAATTCAAATGATTGAAGATAGCAAAATTACGCAAGAGTTTAAACAATTTATGCTGATTAAATTAAATGAAGTCCTAGAAGCTCTTAACAAATTTTACATCGTTGGCTATAATGGTCTTCGCAAGGAAATTTTGGCTACCCTCACCGAGGTGGGAATTAATGAAGTCGAAGGTGAAGATAAGGAAACCAAGAACAATATATCCCAAAAGTTATGGAAATTTTTAACAAAAATAGTTCCAGAAAAAGCACAAAAGATTAATCCGTCAATTAGTCTCCCTGTCAATGTTTATAAGCTGGCAGAAATGATCACCAATAATAATATTTTGCCTCCAGGTAATTAACAAAAAAGGGTTGCTATCATATTTAAATCTTAGATTTTGGTGTGTTACGCTTCGCTAACACACCCTACTATATATTTTTATTAAGAATTATCCGTCCCTTGTAACATTAACTCTTAATTCTTAACAAATGACCATAGATTATCAGAGAAAAACTGATTATAATAAAGGGAACTGAACAGAACTGCTCGATCGATAGATAACTGATTGATTAAAGTTTTATTACTTTTGATGGCCTGGGATTAAGAGAAGTAAATTTATTCTCGATCGCCCCTTGGAAGTGAGAAGAAATAGTTTTAATAAACAAAGAGTTTTCAACTTGGCAAAAATCCTCTGGGGGCAATACACATGGAAGTTCTAACCGAGACAATTAACCCAACTTCGATCGAACGGGAACCGATCCATCTCTATAACCGAATTCAACCGCACGGGGTGCTTTTAGTTCTCAGCGAACCGGAGCTAAAAGTCAGCCAAACTAGCAGTAATAGCCGCAGTTTATTGGGGATTTCTCCGGGAGAAATTATCGGTAAAACCCTAGAGGAAATCTTCGATCCCTTTCAGATCGAGCCTCTAAAATCAGCCATAGAAAATAACGATTTTGATGCTATCAATCCCTCCAAAATTTGGGCGCGGGTTAAAGGGGATGATTTTGCCGTCTTTGATGCTATCTTCCACCGCAATGCCGAACAAATGCTGATTTTAGAGTTAGAACCAGCTATTTCCTATGAAAACATTCCTTTCCTGAGTTTCTATCACCTAGCCAAAACTTCGATCGATAAACTTGAAGCCACCCGTAGCCTGAAAGATTTCTGTAATATCATCGTTAAAGAAGTCAGAAAAATGACAGGATTCGATCGAGTTATGTTATACAAATTCGACGAAGAAGATAACGGTGATGTGATAGCAGAAGACAAAATAGAGCAACTAGAACCCTATCTCGGTTTACGTTATCCCGCTTCCGATATCCCTCTCCCAGCACGAAATTTATTAAGTGCTAATTGGATTCGACAGATTCCCGATGCTACCTCTGAACCCGTCGATCTACTGCCTGTTCTTCATCCCGAAACCCAACAACCCTTAAATTTAACCCTGTCCAGTCTTAGAAGTGCTTCTCCCTGTCATTTAGAATACCTGCATAATATGGGAGTGGGAGCATCTCTAACCATTTCTCTGATTGAAAATAAACGTCTCTGGGGTATTATTGCCTGTCATCACCGCACCCCCAAATATGTACCCTACGAACTCCGTAAAGCTTGTGAGTTCTTAGGAAGAGTGATTTTTTCGGAAATATCGGCACGGGAAGAAACCGAGGATTATGACTATCGAGTGAAATTAAACTTTGTGCAATCGCAATTAATCGATTATATGGCGGAAGCTAATAACTTTATTGATGGATTAATTGCCCATAAACCGAATCTGCTCGATCTAACTAAAGCCACGGGAGCCGCTATTTGCTTAGGTGGTAACTATACCTTAATTGGAGTAACACCGAGCGAAGAAGAACTAAACTATCTGATTACTTGGCTAGAAAAAAACGTCCATGAAGATGTTTACTATACCAATTCCTTACCGCGAATTTATGCCGATGCGGGTAAGTTTAAAGACATTGCCAGTGGTTTACTAGCAATTCCCATTTCTAAACGTAATTATCTCCTCTGGTTTCGTCCGGAAGTAATTCAAACCGTCAACTGGGGTGGTGATCCGGGTAAAGCGATCGAAACCACTGCCATAGATGGTGATATTCGTCTCTGTCCGCGTAAATCTTTCTCCCTCTGGAAAGAAACCGTTCGCCTCAAATCTTTACCGTGGAAAGCAGTAGAAATTAACGCCGCACTAGAATTACGAAAAGCGATCGTCAATATCATCTTAAAACAAGCGGATGAATTGGCCCGTTTAGCGCGGGATTTGGAACTATCAAACGCCGAATTAAAAAAATTCGCCTACGTCGCTTCCCACGATTTACAGGAACCCCTCAATCAAGTCGCCAACTATGTGCAGTTGCTAGAAATGCGCTACACCGAAGAACTGGACGAAGATGCTAAAGAATTTATTACTTTTGCCGTCGAAGGTGTCAGCTTGATGCAAACATTAATAGATGATGTGCTGGCTTACTCAAAAGTGGATATGCAGGCGGTAGAGTTTAATACCATCGATGCTAATCTGGCACTGGAAAAAGCTCTCGCTAACCTGAAAGGGAGAATTCAGGAAAGTCAAGCTATAATCACCGTCGATCCTTTGCCAATTGTCATGGCAGATAAAACCCAGTTAATGCAATTGTTCCAAAATCTCATCGGTAATGCCATTAAATTCCGAGGAAAAGCAACCCCCACTATTCATATTGCTGCTCAACGTCAAGAGGAGGAATGGCTGTTCTCTGTCACCGATAATGGAATTGGTATCGATCCCCGATTTTCCGAACGCATTTTCGTGATTTTCCAACGACTGCACACCCGCGACGAGTACCCCGGCACAGGTATGGGTTTGGCGATTTGTAAAAAAATTATCGAGTGTCATCGCGGACGAATTTGGGTAGAATCTCAATTAGGTAAAGGAGCAGTTTTCTATTTTACAATTCCCCTAGGAGGTAACGAGCGTGAGCGCTGGCGAGGACGTGCCACACAAAATTATCTTATTAGTGGAGGACAGCAAAGCTGATATTCGCCTCATCCAAGAGGCATTAAAAACTAGCACCGTCCCACACGAATTAGTTATCGTTAGGGATGGTGTCAACGCCATGGATTATCTGCGTCGAGAAGGGGAGTATCTCGATTCTCCCCGTCCTAATCTGATTCTTCTCGATCTGAATTTGCCAAGAAAAGACGGACGGGAGGTATTAGCGGAAATCAAAAACGATCCCAGTTTAAAAAGAATTCCTGTGGTGGTTTTAACCACGTCTCGCAACGAGGAGGATATTTTTCATAGCTATGAACTGCACGTTAATTGTTATATAACCAAGTCGCGCAATCTCAACGATTTGTTCAAAATTGTCAAAAATATCGAGGCTTTTTGGTTAGAAACCGCTACTTTACCCGGGGAGTGAATCATGATCAGTTATCAGTTATCAGTTATCAGTTATCAGTTATCAGGAGTCAGGAGTCAGGAGTCAGGAGTCAGGAGTCAGGAGTCAGGAGTCAGGAGTCAGGAGTCAGGAGATAGGAGATAGGATTCAGGAGTCAGGAGTCAGGAGTCAGGAGATTATTTCTATTTATTCTCCCCACACCCCACACCCCACTTCATAATTCATAATTCATAATTCATAATTCCCCCTCCCCACACCCTACACCCTACACCCTACACCCTACACCCTACACCCCACACCCCACACCCTACACCCCACTTCCTAACCTCCCAAATCTCTTTAACTCTTGATTAAAAAATGGGACTCTCGCAGGATATAAAAGTTCTTTTAATCGAGGATAATTTAGCCGAAGCTCGATTATTAAAGGAAATTCTTAAGGGTAATGAAAAAAAAGAATTTCATCTGGTTAATGTGTCAAGATTATCCGAGGCTATTTCTCTGTTACAACAAACAAATTTTGATGTAATTTTATTAGATTTAACTTTACCAGATAGTCAGGGTTTGGAATCCTTAGCTCCCCTTTTGATTACGGCTCCTAAATTGCCGATCGTGGTTTTAACTAATACTAATGATGATAATTTAGCTTTGCAAGCACTACGTCAGGGAGCGCAGGATTATTTAATTAAAAGAGAAGTAAGTTTAGAAATTTTAACTCGATCGCTATGTTATGCGATCGAGCGAAAACAGATGGAGGAAGCTTTACGAGAATCGAACGAAGCTTTAAAAATGAGCGTGATTGAACGCACTAATCAACTGGAAAAAGCTCAGGAATTAAATCAGTTAAAAACTGAATTTGTTTCCATGTTATCCCACGATTTTCGCAATCCTTTAAATAAAATTTTACTCTCGGCTGGATTATTAGAAGAAAGTCGCGATCGGTTGACAAAAGATCAGCAAGTTAGCTATTTTCGCATGATTCGATCGGCCATTAAAGACATGGATCAATTGCTCACAGAAGTGTTATTAATTGGCCGGGCCGATTCTGGGAGATTATACTGTCAATTTGATCCGGTGGATTTACTGGATTATTGTCAGAAATTGGTAGAATCTTTTATTGTTAAGCCGGAGCTGCAATCAGCAATTATTTTCCAACTTAAGGGCAGCTTAGAAAGAGGACTTTGGGATATAAATTTAATTAAACATATCTTGACAAATTTACTGGGAAATGCTCTCAAATATTCACCCGAAGGAAACCCCATAGAATTTAAGATTATTGTCGAATCCGAGCAGGTAGTCTTTAAAATTATCGATCGAGGGATTGGTATTCCCAGCAAAGATCAAGAACATTTATTTAAACCTTTTTATCGCGGTAGCAATGTCGATAATATTCAAGGGACGGGATTAGGATTAGCCATTGTCGGACGCTGTGTGGAAGCGCACAAAGGACAAATTTACCTGGAAAGTGAGGAAGGAAAAGGTACAAAGATCACGGTAATTTTACCGATTATTACCGACATTGAACACCTAAATTGAGATGAATAATAGGGTGAGATCACAATTTTTTTTTCTGTCCTCGCTCCCTATCTACCTATTTCTTGGATCAAGGGGACGAACTACAAAAATACCGATGGCCTTTTCCACTTTAGTGATATATTTTTCTAGGTCTTTAGCAATGGTAACTTGACCAGCAGGAGAGGCATGAATTAAGCCAATTTTGCCATCAGGAAAGCGATAAACTAGACCGGTATGGGTGGCATCTAAACCGGCGATATTAGTCACGACACCGATAATATCGCCAGCTTGTAGTTGTGGGTAAATACCTTTAATATTAACGGTGGGAATATAGGTTAAGGATAAGCTTTCTAATTGCCGTTCTACCTGTTGAATACAATCGTAATTACTTTGAGTTTTTAACTGGGGATATAGAGGGCGATTTTTGCTCATAAAGTTGAGCTTTTTTTCAAGAGTAATTCCCCCTAATTTTTGAGTTATATTTTCTAGATTGCCTCGGTTTTGGTTGTCATTGATCCAATCGGAGAAGTAATGCAGACGACTACAATAACCGTCGAGAATACCGTGGCGATAACGTTGATTTAAAACCTGCTGACTAAAAGCAGAATAGTGATAATTTTTTAAAGCAAAATTGTGACTCAAAGCGAGAACTGTTTCCACAAAAAGGACACAATCAAACTCTTTTAAAGAGATAAATAATTTTTCCGTTGCCGAGCGATCGAGTAATCCTGCTTGATATTTTGCTCCTAAAAATTGAGTGGCGATATTCTGGATTATATCAGGCATCGGTAAGCGATCGAGTTGTTGATTTTGAGCGTACTGCACAAGTTTTTGATAATTAGGATCGCTGACTTGTTGAACAAGAATAGTTTCTGATCGAGCTATACTCAAGGGAATTAAAACAGGATTAATTAATAAATAGGGTAAAGTTATCCAATTAAAAAACATTGTTGATCGGTTACTGAAAATAATAGGGTTTATCACCGACTAATACACATTAACTACCAGAGTTGTCAACTGTTAAAATCTGCTAGTGTTAGTTATTATTGTTTCATGTATTTTACTATTTATTCTACATAAAATTATTGTCGATATCCTCAAGTTATTGAGGACGTTGAACCCCACCGCGACGTTTAACTTTAAACCCATATGAATAAATTTCAGGTATATTAATTCGATCATCAATCTGACTTTCCACCACACCCAATTGTATTAGATATTGCACAATCCCTTCAGGTTCCTGAACGGGAGGTTTGTTTTCTTTTTCAGGACTCCATTTAGTTGAGCGCACAGCCTCTAAAAAAGTTTCTTTCGGCATAGGAGTTTTTAACCCTTCTAACTTAGTTTTTAGAGATTCTAACCAAGGATATTCTTCCTGTGCTAATTCTTTAATTCTATCCTCTGAAGTATCCATTAAAGCACTCTGGAGATCAGGGGGTTGTAGAAGGTATAGCTCGGTCAGTTGTTCAAAACGTTCTAATCTTTTGGCTGCCGCTAGGTCGAATAATTTTAGAAAAGAGCGAGGAGCAATTCTACCCCCAGTATCCTGAAGATGATTAGGTATCCATCGGTAGGTAATGCCTTTTTTAGGACTAGCTCCCATATATTTACCGATCATTTTTTCGATTAATTCTTCAAATAATCGTTCATCACTACTAACATTCCATCCTAGTTGGGTTGAGCTTTCATAAATTAAATTAGGGATCATCTGTAAATAGTCTCTCATTTCTTGATCGGAATTAGCTAACCGTTTAATCCAGAGTTGATAGAGCCAAGAGCGTTGCCATTCTAGCCGATGGGATTGTAATTTAGAAGCATCAGGAAATCCCAAAAATTCCTCTCTAAATAGGTCGGTACGAAGAAATATTTTTGGTCGAATTCTCTCCCAACGACGAGAGCGATCGAGCCAAAAAGCTAATAATTCTCTAATCGGATTAGCTAGAGCATTATAAGTAGTCAATAACCGATCCAATTCATCATAAGTAATAAATAGCCATTGGTCAGAACTAATTAATTGTTCGTCTAATTTGTCAAGAACATAATTTAGATGTTCAAAATTATCTTTAACTAAAATTCTCCATTCTGATAAAAGCGATAACCTATTTTTAAGAATAGTAGTAATATTTGGATCCAATTCTTGACCTATAATGCTGGCAATATCAGATTCTTGTTCCTGTAAAATGACACCTAAAATCAATCCTAACCAGAAACTACGCCATTCAAGATTAGTAGCGTTTTGCATTTCTTTTTCTATAATTTCTGGTGACGGAAATCGTTTTGCAGTTTTGCGAGTGCGACCAAATCCTGCAATCCATCTGGTCTGATTTAAAGGAGCAAGACCTCGAATATTTAAACTATTAACTAAAGCTTCTCGTCCAGAGGGAATGGCTAGTAAACGAAATAATTCTGTTTTACCCACACCCCGACCACCTTGAATTAATAAAATGCTTGGCTCCAAAGCTTTTCTATAATCAACCACGGGTAAGAAATTTTTGAGAAATACGTCTTCATCATCACTTTCCTGTTCAGCAGTTGCTTTTCCAGGAGCAACTGCTCCCATTAATTCCAGTAACTTTTTTTTATCGAATTCAGCCATAATTTTTACCGATTGTTTATAATCACATCACGTCCAAATAATTGACAAAGCTTTTCAGCAATAGTTTGATAAGGAGAATCGGTCATAACTTTCACGAGATTTGCTAATCTCTCTTTTTCTTCTGGAGTATCGTGCCGTGAGTCACGAGTAAAGAGGGCAATATCTCCCCGCAGACTATTATCGTAGGGGACAACTATCGGGAAAAATGGTGCATCAGTATCATTAGAGTTAGGGACATCTTCAGATTCAGTATAATAGTTTTCTTGGAAAATTGTATAGGCTCTTTGTCGAAAATTTCGTAACTCTCTTTCTCGGCCAACTGTTCCTAAAGATGGAGCGAGAGCATGAACTAAAATTAATGGTAAAGGATCCTCAGGGTTAGATAGGGCTAAATGTTGGATAACTTGGGTTAATCCTGCCCAACTTTGTCGAGATTCCGTACCAAAAATAACCACTGCATGGGAAAAATAAGTAATAGCTAAACCACCAATATCATGAAAACCTGCTCTTGCATCCATGAGAATAAAATCCAGTGGTCTGCTTAACCTTTCTATTTCTTCTAGCATTTGTTTTAAAATGCCTTGTAGTTGACCATTGACAAGATTTTGAAAGTCTAAACGAGCCAATTTTTCTAAATAATCTTGATCCACATTTCCTGCTGGTAGCAATTTTAAGATTTCACCTTCATCTCCTAACAAATTTGAGTCATTAATATCTTTTAAACTCAGTTTCCATTTGTCTTTTTGAACTTTCTTTTCTAGCAAATAGTCCATGACACCAGAATTATCGGCAAAATCCTCAGAAAAAATTGTGGCCAGACCGGGAGCTTCCAAATCAAGGTCAACTATAGCGACTCGATGACCATTCCGCGCTAAAGTTAAGGCAGTAGCGGCAATAGTAGTGGTGCGACCAACTCCTCCTTTGAAGGAAAAAAAGGAGACAATAGCTGGTTTATATCCTTTTGCAACTTTTTCAAAATCCCAAGGCAATTGCTGCCCAATTTTATTCTCTGTCCATGCTTGTTTAGCCAGATGACGTTCTAGAATATACCATTTCAAGCTTGCCGATTCATCGAACCAAGGTGTCTGAACTCTTTCAGCTATGATAAGATCAATCAGGGCTTTATAAGCATCTCCTTCTCCTTTTTGCCACCAAATATCATGGCCATAGTAATACTCAAGTTTTTCAGACAGGAGTGTAGATAGATGATTTTCTTCGTTTGATTCTATCTTGTTTTCCTGTTTTAACTCTAGAAATAAGCGAATTTTTCCCTCAACATCACGAATAATAATCACGGATTTTAGTTTGGCTACAAGAGAACCAAGACTGGAATCCTGAAAGCATTCCCTTACCCTAGCAAAAGTTTCACTAAAACTAATCATCAGAATCTTAAATATCCTTACTAGAAATATAACCGTTTAGCACTAATCTGAGAATAATATCTCGATAAATTTCTTCAGCACATTCAACGGCCGAGTTAGCCTGATCTTCAGTCCAATATCCAGATTGATAATATCTTCTTTCTGGGTGATTTTGCCCTAGGACAGTTCCCCGGATGCGAGAAACTGGTAACTGTTGCTCTAAACGAGGATAGAGAATTCCTAATCTTTCCCTCGCTTTACCTTCTAATTCCTTGAGATCATGTCCGAATTTTTTAGCGGCTTTTTGATCATTTTTAAAATACTGTTCTACTAAAAGCTTAAAAGCGCATTCTACTACATAACCAGCTAGGTAAATGGCATTGTCCCAACGTTGTTTAGACAGCAAAATTTTGGCATCTTGCAAATGTCGGCCTGCTGCACTAGCAAATAACTCGGTCATAGATGTATCGAATCAAATAAAAACTTTTTAGCCATAAACCAATTCTACCACCATAACGAAACTCTAAGAACTTTACTTCATTTTTGATTTTTTAACCTAAACTTGCCAAATTTTCTGAAACTATTGCCTGATTTCCTCACTATAATTAAGCTGTTGACTATCTAAATTACTCCTTAAGACTGCACTGGAGCGCCGGAGTTGCCAGTTCGAGCATTTGTACTAAAATTTCCAATAGGCAGTTTAAATCCAGTACAGCTTACTGGCTACTGAATCCTAACCCTAACAACAATTTTTGATTTTTACCAGAGGTCTAGGACAAGGACAAAAAGCTGATCTTGATTGAGTTATAGCACTTGCAGATGTCTATGAGATGATCTCGAATCCTAACCCTGATCATGTTTGAACAGGGACATCTCCTCCGAGGTACTCAGCTGCAACACTTTTGTAATTAAAAGTCAATAGATTAAATATTAATTTTTGTAAAGAAAACCTTGAGCATTTACTCCGAAAGCTCTTTACCATCTGTTACAAAATATGGCAAGATATTTATCGAATTGTGTCAAAACCCAGAGTAAATACTCACTTGGGTTACATTTTCTGATACAAAACAGAAACATATATCTAAATACCTTAAACAAAGGGCGATCGTCATCTGATGACGAAAATCACTTCATACCAGACTCAGCAATAATAAGGAGAACCATCATATATGTTCACTCACGTCAAGTCCACCATTCGTCACATAGTTCCTGACGCGTTGAATGGTCGATCGCTGGTCAAGGTGGTCTATGTCGTGCTAGAACCTCAGTACCAAAGTGCGCTGAGTAGTGCGGTCAGGGAAATCAACGCTAACAACCCGAAACTAGCGATCGAAATTAGTGGTTATTTAATCGAAGAACTGCGCGATGGGGAAAATTATCGCAATTTTCAAGAGGATGTAGCCAAAGCTAATATTTTCATCGCTTCTCTCATCTTTATCGAAGATTTAGCCGATAAAGTTGTGGCCGCTGTCAGTCCCCATCGGGATAAATTAGATGCGGCGATCGTCTTTCCCTCCATGCCCCAGGTAATGCGCTTAAATAAATTAGGCAGCTTTTCCATGGCCCAATTGGGACAGTCTAAGAGTGTCATCGCTAACTTTATGAAAAAGCGCAGGGAAAACTCCGGCGCTGGTTTCCAAGACGCGATGTTAAAGTTATTGCGAACCTTACCGCAAGTCCTGAAATACCTCCCCATGGAAAAAGCTCAGGACGCACGCAACTTTATGTTAAGTTTCCAGTATTGGCTAGGGGGTTCGGCAGAAAATTTAGAGAACTTCCTGTTAATGTTGGCCGATAAGTACGTCTTTGATAACAAGGATGACAGCGTAGTTTACAAGGAACCGGTAGTTTATCCAGATCTGGGTATCTGGCATCCTTTATCCATGAAAATGTTCGAGGATGTCAAGGAATACTTCGCTTGGTACAATAACCGCAGTGATATTGCCGATGACCTAAAAGACCCCTTGGCTCCCTGTGTTGGCTTAATTTTACAGAGAACTCACCTCGTTACTGGTGATGACGCTCATTATGTCGCTCTCGTGCAGGAATTCGAGTCTATGGGTGCGCGAGTCCTTCCTGTTTTTGCTGGGGGATTAGACTTTTCTAAACCGGTAGAAGAATATTTCTGGGATAAAAGCTTAAAAGGAGTGGCAGCGGTTCCCATCGTTGACACGGTAATTTCCCTGACAGGATTTGCTTTGGTGGGAGGTCCAGCGCGACAAGATCACCCAAAAGCGATAGAATCCTTAAAACGTCTCAATCGTCCCTATATGTGCGCGTTACCGCTAGTTTTCCAAACTACCCAGGAATGGGAAGAAAGCGATTTAGGTTTACACCCGATTCAAGTGGCGCTACAGATTGCTATTCCGGAATTAGACGGTGCGATCGAACCTATTATATTATCGGGCCGGGATGGGGCCACGGGTAAAGCGATCGCTTTACAGGATCGGGTAGAAGCGATCGCTCAACGGGCGCTAAAATGGGCTACTCTAAGAAAGAAACCGAAACTGAATAAAAAAGTCGCCATCACTGTCTTTAGTTTCCCCCCCGATAAAGGGAATGTGGGAACCGCAGCCTATCTAGATGTGTTCGGTTCCATCTACGAGGTGATGAAAGCGTTACAAAATAACGGTTATGACTTGCAGGATCTACCCGCATCTCCCCAAGAACTGATGGCAGCGGTAATCCATGATGCCACCGCACAATACCATAGTCCGGAGCTAAATATCGCCTATCGGATGTCCGTACCCGAATACGAACGCTTAACCCCCTATTCCGTCCGTTTAGAGGAAAATTGGGGACCACCACCTGGACACCTCAACAGTGATGGACAAAATCTTTTAATCTACGGGAAAGAATTCGGTAACGTCTTTATTGGGGTTCAACCCACCTTCGGTTATGAAGGGGATCCCATGCGTCTGCTCTTTTCTCGTTCTGCTAGTCCCCACCACGGTTTTGCAGCCTACTATACCTATCTCAATCAAGTTTGGAAAGCAGATGCGGTTCTCCATTTTGGCACCCACGGTTCCCTAGAATTTATGCCGGGGAAACAGATGGGAATGTCTGGGGAATGCTACCCCGATAACCTCATCGGGATGATTCCCAACCTCTACTATTATGCCGCTAATAACCCCAGCGAAGCGACGATCGCTAAACGTCGTAGTTATGCGGAAACTATCTCCTATCTCACTCCCCCCGCAGAAAATGCCGGACTCTACAAAGGGTTAAAAGAACTAAGCGAGTTGATCGGTTCCTACCAAACCCTGAAAGATAGTGGGCGTGGGGTGCAAATTGTCAATACCATTGTCGATAAATGTTTATTGGTCAATCTTGACAAAGATATAAGTTTACCTGATGGTGACACCGCCCATCTCAGTCAAGAGGAACGGGATCATATCGTCGGTTCCGTCTATCGTAAACTGATGGAAATTGAATCGCGCTTACTTCCCTGCGGACTTCACGTTATTGGGAAACCCCCCTCGGCGCTCGAAGCGGTGGCAACTTTGGTCAATATTGCCAGTTTAGACCGGGAAGAAGACGATTTACTCTCCTTACCCCGAATTATTGCCAACAGCATCGGCCGGGATCTAGAGGAAGTTTATCGCAATAGCGATCGAGGTGTGTTAGAAGATGTGGAACTACTGCAAAACATCACCCTCGCGACTCGCGCTGCCGTCTCCGCTTTAGTCGAGTCTCAAACCGACGCGGAAGGTCGGGTATCGATGCTTTCTAAGCTGAATTTCTTGAATATAGGCAAGAAATCGCCTTGGATCGAAACTTTACGGTCGATGGGTTATCCAAAAGTTGATCCGGAAGCGTTAAAACCCCTGTTTGAATACCTAGAATTCTGTTTAGAACAGGTTTGTGCCGATAATGAATTAGGGGCGCTATTAAAAGCATTGGAAGGAGAATACGTTCTTCCTGGACCGGGTGGCGACCCCATCCGTAACCCCGGAGTTTTACCGACGGGTAAAAATATCCACGCTTTAGATCCCCAGTCTATACCGACCCTAGCGGCGGTAAAATCGGCTAAAATTGTGGTGGATCGTCTGTTAGAACGGCAAAGGCTGGATAATGGTGGTAAGTATCCGGAAACTATTGCTTGTGTTCTTTGGGGAACGGATAATATCAAAACATACGGGGAATCCCTAGCACAAATTCTCTGGATGGTGGGAGTTCGTCCCGTTCCCGATGCTTTGGGACGGGTGAATAAATTGGAGTTAATTCCCCTAGAGGAGTTAGGAAGACCGCGCATTGATGTGGTGGTCAACTGTTCTGGTGTTTTCCGGGATTTATTTATCAATCAGATGAACTTGCTTGACCAAGGGGTAAAAATGGCCGCGGAAGCAAACGAACCGATAGAGGTGAATTATGTCCGCAAACACGCTATTGAACAAGCAAAAGAAATGGGTTTAACGGTTCGACAGGCAGCCACCCGCATCTTTTCTAATGCTTCCGGTTCCTATTCTTCTAACATCAATCTCGCGGTGGAAAATAGCAGTTGGGAAGACGAAAAAGAGTTACAGAATATGTATCTCAACCGCAAGGGTTTTGCTTTCGATTCTGATAATCCGGGGATGATGGCCGATAATCGTCAGTTGTTTGAAGCATCTTTAAAAACTGCGGAGGCAACTTTCCAAAACTTGGATTCTAGCGAGATTAGTTTAACCGATGTTTCCCACTATTTCGACTCAGATCCCACTAAAGTTGTCGCTAGTTTACGCGATGATGGCAAAAAACCGGCGGCCTATATTGCCGATACTACCACCGCTAACGCTCAAGTGCGTACTTTATCGGAAACCGTGCGCTTGGATACCCGCACCAAGTTACTCAATCCCAAATGGTATGAGGGAATGTTAAGTCACGGTTACGAAGGAGTCCGAGAATTATCGAAGCGTTTAGTTAATACCATGGGATGGTCTGCAACTGCTGACGCGGTGGATAATTGGGTTTATGAAGATGTCAACACCACCTTTATTCAAGATGAGGAAATGTGTCAGCGTCTGATGAATCTCAATCCCAACTCTTTCCGCAAGATGGTGGGAACCCTGCTAGAAGTTAATGGTCGCGGTTACTGGGAAACTTCCCAGTCGAATTTAGACCGCTTACAGGAACTTTATCAAGAAGTGGAGGACCGTATCGAAGGAATCGAGTAGAATCTAAAGTAAGGTGGGCAATGCCCACCTTAATTATTTCAATGGGTAAACTCAGTAAATTAGTCGAAAAGTTTCTGTCCTATCCCCCCGATGTTCGTTTCGAGGAAGTAAAATATCTTTTAGAAGCGTTCGGATATAGAGAAATTCGCTCTAGAGGTAGCCACCACGCTTTTGAAAATGATTCGGGAGACGTGATGATTATTCCGAAGAAGGGAGGAAATAAAGTTAAACGAACTTACCTTAGAGAGATTGTTAAAGTATTAGATTTGGAGAATTGGCAAGATGACAACCGATAAAGCACTGAAACGTCCACCTCTAGAATACTTTTTATTTCTTAAATATCCGATTTCAATTTATCCCGAAGAAGAAGGCGGATACACCGCGTTAATTCCAGATTTACCCGGATGTATGAGTCAGGGGGAAACTTTAGAGGAAGTGATTATTAATATTGAAGAAGCTAGAAAGTTATGGATAGAGACGGTTTATTTTAGTGGTAAAAAAGACATTCCCATGCCTTCTAAAAGATAACTCAAAAAATACCAGAAAATTTCAAACTTTCGATTATTGTACCCCGCTCTTGATCGGATTTACCGCTCTTTTTGCGTAGGTTGGGTTGAACGAAGTGAAACCCAACAACTGAGGGTTTCTGAGGGTTTCTGTCGGGTTTCGTGACCTCAACCCGACCTACGAATTTACTAGCTTGTTGCGTGGATATAGAGATGAAGAGATTGAAAAATGTCAAAATAATGAATAATTAGTTTGACAGTTTTTTGATACTTTCATTTGCCCCAGCGATTAAACCATCATATATCGCTTTCGAGCTTTGATAAGCCGTTACGTTTAGTGTTCCTGCACTTAATTGATCGAGAAGAGATTCTTCTTGTTTCACATAGGATGCAATCTCATCTTGGTATAATTTGGCTAACATTATATCCGCTTCTGTTTGAGCTTGTTTTTTCGAGAATTTCACATCAGCGAAGTATAGATATTCATAAATAATGTCATTATTTAAAAAAGCTGAATTTTGGTAAGAGCAAGAGCAAACCGCAACAAATAATTGCAGTCCATATCCAAGAGGTACAGATTTTAATTCTGATGAATATGCAATAGCGGAAGTTGTATTGGCACTTAAGATCACGCTAGTGATTGCATCGGTCGCTTTACCAGCAGTATAATTAATCATCAAATTAACCGCTTTAGCCCCTTCACCTGCAAAATCTGAAATACCTTGTTTTGCGGCATCTATCCCTTGTTCATTTATCTTCGTACCTGGGGGCTTTGTTCCAACACCACCGAAAATAACAGTTGCAATTTGTTTTGCAACATTAAGAAGATTGTCAAGTTTAAACTCGGTTAACTGCATAAAATCCGTATTTTTAGTAGACACAATATCTACAGAATCATCATATTTATTGTCTTGGTAAAACTTAGTAATTATGTCGCTAAGAGCTTTGTCTACGTTTTGAGCTTTATTGTTGAGATCGGATTGTAGATTTTGTAAATAATTATTGAAGTCTGCTAGTTTTTGCGCTTCGGTTTGGATGTTAGGCGTTTTACCCATGATTAACTCCTAATAGAATGAATGGTTTTTCTGAAAGTTCTGGCGAGACACAAAATACTCGCAAAATTCTGTGATTGAAGTTTTTTAGGATCAGAAGTATCACTCGTAATCCATGAGGTAATCAACGAGTACCGAACTAATGAACGACCCGAACCAACTAAGTTTAAATTGTGAGCGAAAAATTTCATCGAGGCAAGTAAGCAAAAGACGGATAAAGGCGGTACTTTTCTCAACAATATTTACAAAAGACGGTTTTTGTCAGATAATGACTGGTAGAGACTGCCACGGAATTAGTGATACAGGTATGAATCCCCAAGAACTAGCCGGCTACCTAGACGAGTTAATATTCTCCTCGACGGGGAAACACATCGATAGCCTACAACTCGCAATTCTTAAGGGAGTTCTCAACGGACAAAAATACGCGGACATCGCGAAAGAGTATAACTGTAGTACGGGTCACGCCAAAGATGAAGCCTACAAACTCTGGCAACTTCTTTCGGATACGTTAGGAGAAGATATTAATAAATCTAATTTTCGTGCGACTATTGAAAGAATAATTGCTAAAAACTCTCAATTTGTAGGCAATATTAAAATCGAAAAGCTTAATCTTTGTTCTGGTTCTTTTAGAGATATAGAGAACAACAACGAACTCATCCCCGATGATAAAGTTTTCATCGATTCTATCCAAAAGAAAACCAAGCGAGACACGATCCCGCGGTTAGTAAAACTTGGATTAACCTCGGAACAAATCGCCGAAGCTCTCGATTTACCTATTCTAGAAGTTAGAAAAATCCGGGATAGTCAAAAATAATCCGCAGGTAGCTCTTTTTGCGTAGGTTGGGTTGAACGAAGTGAAACCCAACAACTGAGGGTTTCTGTCGGGTTTCGTCACCTCAACCCGACCTACGAATTTACTTTTTTGCCCACTAAAGTATCCCATCTCGATTGCTCCTAAAGAAGAATTGAAGAAGCTAGAAAGTTATGGATAGAGAAAGTTATTTTAGTGGAAAAAAAGAAATTCCTTTACCTTCTCAAAGATAAATTTTCTCACTCTCGACTCACAGCGATCGCATTCTGCCGGAATTGAGGGATAACTTTCCCCGGTCTGCAAGCAGGAGGGGACAAAACTGGTTTATGCTAGAAGGGGTTACTCTTAACGTAACTTTACAAAGTCATCGATCGCCCACATTTATGGATTGCATCATCAATCGTCGAGCGCGGTTTTCAGCCAGCCATCGCTATTATCTACCAGAATGGGACGAAGCCGAAAATCAAAGACGTTTTGGTCTTGGTAGCCGTTTTCCCGGTCATGGTCACAATTACGAATTATACGTCTCCCTATACAAAGAACTCAATCTTTATGGCATGGTGGAAAATCTCTCCACCGTGAAACAGGTAATTAAACGAGAGATAACCAGTCAATTAGACTACTCCTATCTCAATCAAGTCTGGCCAGAATTTCAGCAAACCCTACCCACCACAGAAAATATCGCTAGAGTTATCTGGCAAAGATTAACACCCTATTTACCATTGGTCAAAATTCAACTATTTGAACACCCCGAATTGTGGGCAGAATATCAAGGAAAAGATATGGAAGCAACTTTAACTATCAAAACCCATTTTAGCGCCGCCCATCGTTTGGCTTTACCGCAATTAACCCTGGAACAAAACTCGGAAATCTACGGCAAATGCGCCAGGGTAAACGGTCATGGTCATAATTATCACCTAGAAGTATCCGTGGCGGGAGAAATTGATCCCCGCACCGGTATGATTGTAGATCTAGGGGATTTACAAAAAGCGATCGATGAATTGGTAGTGGAACCCTTCGATCATGCTTTTTTAAATAAGGATATTCCCTACTTTGCCGAAGTGGTTCCCACGGCGGAAAATATTGCCCTACATATCGCTCAACTATTAGAGGAACGGATCCGCCAATTAGGAGCCGAATTAGATAAAGTTAAACTGATTGAAAGTCCCAATAATTCTGCGGAAATCCACTGTCGTGGTTCGGTTCAAGCTCCCCGACAACTTCTAGAAAAAACCCTGACAGCCGTTTAATTACCTATTAGTTAAGGTGATTAGGGTGAGCCATGCTCACCCTGAGGGATTTAATTAAACCCTAGTTAAACACTTCTCGCCATCCTCGCTTTCCTTTGCTTTGGCGTAAGGGAGAGGCTAAATCGACAATTTTCTCGAGCAGTTTCGGGGCCAATTTTTGACACCAAAGAGCTAGATGACTTTGCCAACCGACGACAATTTCCGTTTTTTCCCTATTTAACCCAGTAATTAGAGTTTGGGCGACTTCTTCGGCGCTCATCGGTTTTAACCATCGAAATAACTGCAATTCTCGCACCATATCCGTATCGGTTAAAGAGGGTAAGAGGGTGACAACTTTGATGTTGTGTTCCCGTAATTCCGACCTGAGAGCTTGACTAAAACCCAAAATGGCAAATTTGGTGGCCGAGTAGGTAGCGAAGCTAGGAGCGGCAATTTTACCCATCATGCTGGAAACATTGACGATGGTTCCCTGTCCCCGAATTGCCATCCGGCGGGCAATTAAGCGAGTAACCGTGTACATGGCCATCAGATTTAAAGATATTTCTGCTTGCACTTGCGAAAATTGCGATCGCAGAAAGGGGGTTTGATGGGCAATACCGGCACAGTTAACAAGGATATCAATGCCACGGCATTCTTGCCAAACGCGGATAATTGAAGGACTAACAAGGTCATTTTCGGTTAAATCTAGGGCTAAAGGTGTGGCAATGACCCCTAGGGACTCAATTTCTTTGGCTAGTTTTTCTAATCGCTCTTGATCTCTGGCAACAATCACAATTCTGCTTAAACCTTGTCGGGCCAATTCTAAGGCGATCGCTCGTCCAATACCCCGGGATGCCCCCGTGACTAGAGCAGTTTTTCCCTGTAATTTCATGATCAAACTCCTGTTTTAAGCAACAGTACGGGAATTTATTGGTTTTGCTTCTGAAATCTTTGATTTGTGCATCTATGCCCTACATAAGTAGCGAAGCAATCGGGGGATAGATGGATAGGTTAGGGTGCATGGGGTTTTTCCTCCTTCAAAGCGCACTCTTGAACCCACGGTAACAGTTGTCTTTACAAACAGCAATCTTTTTTAACACTTTTCCGCAAAATCACTCGATCGGATGAACGCTCAGGGTGATCCTCGATCCGACGGAAACCCCAGGGGACTTGCAGATATAGGTAGGGTATGGTGAAAAAGTTTGTTGGTGGGGGCAGGGTGTGGGGTGTGGGGTGTGGGGTTTTACCGATTTTGAGGTAGTCAGTTACCTAATTTTCAGGGAAAAAGTCCCGGAATTTTACCCCCGCTCACTCCAATGGTCAGCACTTTTTCAGGGGAAAAAAGTCTAAAAGCCTTATCCAACAAGGTTTTTAGATTTATTCAGCCAGCCCTAGGTAGAGTATGCTGAAAAAGTAGGGGCGAAGCATATCTCGGATAGGAAATCTACGGTTTCAGCGATAGGTTATGCCCGAATGCTTCGCCCCCACAGGACTTGCTCCCCTCTCCTAATCGCCAAACCCAATGAATAACCCCCCCGATAGTCCATTCAATTACACAGAGGCTTTTATTGCCCTAGGCACGAGTAATTTCGATCGCTCGGTACAGTTTTATCGTCAACTGTTGCAACAGGAACCAAACCCCTACCTTGCCGCCGTTTATGCGGAATTTAGGCTGATTAACCTTAAATTAGGTCTTTTTTGCCCTAAAGAGTCCCACAGAGACGAATTTAGCGATTCTAGTGGCAGTGGCATGAGCATTTGTTTCGAGGTGGAGAGTCTCGAAAAAGCGATCGAGCATTGGAGCGAAATCGGCTATGGTGCTAGGGGAGAAATTAGCCAAGCTTCCCACGGTCCGGAAATCTACATCTATGATCCCGATGGTAATCGTTTAATTTTCCATCAATCCACCGCTAAAACCAATCCTTTCAGGTAGGAACCTTCCGAGTGATAGATACTGGTGGGATGGTCGGCTGGTTGGCTTAAACGTGCTAAAATTCGCACTGGGCGAGCCGATTCAATGGCTGCCGCCATGACAGCCCCCTGAAAATGTTCTTCGTTAACCACTTGGGAACAGGAAAAGGTGAAAATAATACCGTGGGGGCGAATTTTCTGGAAAGCTTGGTAATTTAATCTTTTATAAGCCATAACCGCCTGATGACGGGATTGGATACTTTTGGCAAAAGCGGGGGGATCGAGAACAATCAGATCGTAATCCTCCTGACAGTCGCGCAGAAAGTTAAAAACATCGGTGCTGTAGGATTGATGGGGAACTTGACTGAGATTATTCAGGGCGATATTTTTTTCGGTAAGATCGATCGCACCGTGGGAACTATCAACGGAATCGACTAGGGCAGCCCCCGCTTGCATAGCATAGACGGAAAAGCCGCCAGAGTAACAAAAAGTGTTTAAAACCCGTTTATTCTGGCAATATTGAGATAATAAGGCTCTATTTTCCCTTTGATCGAGGAAAAATCCCGTTTTTTGTCCTTTTTCCCAATCAATAATAAAGCGATGGCCGGATTCTAACACCTCATCGCCGGTTTTTTGACCAAATAAGTATTTATTCTCGGAGATATGGGCGCTTTTCGCCAAAACTGCGGCACTTTTATCGTAAACTGCCCGTAAATTGTCAGCGTAGATAGTTTTCAGGCAATCGACAATCAGATCGAGACGTTGGTATAAAGCTAGGGAATAAGCTTGAATAACCGCCGTGCCATTGTACCAATCGACGATTAAACTGGGTAAACCGTCCCCTTCAGCGTTAATTAAACGATAACAGTTAGTTTTCGGGTTATCCACTAAACCGATTTGTTGCCGCAGCTGATAGGCATTCTGGAATTTTTCGAGAAATAATTGAGCAATATCGCTGACTTTTGGGAAAGAAAGAATTTTAACGGCAATATTGCTAGGATTATACAGTCCAGTGGCTAGATATTCGCCTCGATCGCTATAAACCTCCACGATAGCACCCTCTTTGACTTCTCCCTCCATCTCTTTAATCGCCCCGGAAAATATCCAAGGATGGAATCGTTTAACAGCATCAATTTTATGGTTTCTCAGGATAATTTTCGCTAAATCTGGCATGGATAAAGAATCAGGGTTGATAGCTGACGGCTACTAGACAATTCTATTATCCCCTGCCAGCAGCGCAAAACCATAGTTTCTTATCCCTCGAGGGAGTGGCACATGAGTAGAAAACGGGTTTCTCGGAGAAACCCGTTTTCTGTGCGTTACTCAACGGATTTAGTATCAGAGGGAATTCTCGCCTATAATAAGTTAGATTTTAGCGATATTCCCTCGACAAATGCCAAGAAAAAGTGATGCTGCCGGTGGTTTAAGTTTATGGTTCCAACGTTTGGGGGCTGCCGGTTTATTAGCGGGACAAACTTTTTTACATATTCTTAATGGCAAAATCCACCGGCGTAATACTCTGGAACAAATGAGTATTGTTGGGCCAGAATCCTTGACAATTGCCCTAATTACTGCTGCTTTTGTGGGTATGGTTTTCACTATTCAGGTAGCCAGAGAATTTATTTTTTTTGGGGCGGGTAGTTTTGTTGGGGGAGTCCTTTCCTTGGCTTTAACCAGGGAATTAGCCCCAGTTTTAACCGCGGTGGTGGTGGCGGGGAGAGTTGGCTCGGCTTTTGCCGCCGAAATTGGTACAATGCGAGTAACAGAACAAATTGACGCTTTATATATTTTAAAAACCGATCCGATCGATTATTTGGTCATTCCCCGGGTGATTGCCTGTAGTTTAATGTTACCCCTGCTCACTATTATCTCTTTAGTCACGGGATTACTCGGTGGTTTATTGATTTCTGATAGTCTTTACGGTATTTCCTATTCCCTATTCTTACAATCAGCCCAAAATTTTCTGGAAACATGGGATTTAATTAGTTCTATGTTCAAGTCCCTTATTTTTGGGATTTTAATTGCTATTATCGGCTGCAGTTGGGGTTTAACCACCACCGGCGGTGCTAAAGGAGTTGGTCAATCTACTACCACGGCTGTGGTAACTTCTTTATTAGCGATTTTTGTGGCTAATTTTTTCCTCTCTTGGCTGATGTTTCAAGGGACAGGTAATGTGGAAATCGGCTAAGACAGTTATCAGTTATCAGTAATCAGTTATCAGTTATCAGTGCCAAGAAAACGGCAATTTTCTACTTAATACCTAATATCTAATACCTAATACCGCTCACTAAAAACTCAAATCTGATCACCGATTACTGATAATTATCTATTCTCAAGATTAGGATTTGTTGAAGGGATTGAGAGTAAGACAAGTTTTAATTAATTCCTCCACTCCCAGAACTGGATAAATAGGGACTCCTAACTGATTAATAACAGTTTCTAGGGTGAGATCATCTAAAAATACCGCTTCCCCATGCTTGAGCATGAGGGAGGGTAATAAAACCCCATCCCCAAGATTTTTACCTTGTAATCCTTTGAGAAGATCTTGCCCGGTTAATAAACCCGTAACCGTGATTTCCTGCCCCCAATAATCACTATTTAAAGTCACTAATTCCACGGTTAAACCCCGCACCTTATTTAACTGTTTAACTAGGGGTTGAAAGGCTTGTTCTACCGCATTTCCCACTACCCATATTAACCGTCTAGATGGAGTAATTTGAGCAGGTAATAACTTCTTGGCTGTCTTCTGGAAATCCCTAATAAATTGACGAATCGAGCCAACTCCGTTACCGATTTGGGGATAGTCTTCGTAGTGAGATTGAGGGGGTAAATCGACTCGGGCAATTAAAAACCATTCATCGGCTAACCACACCACATTACTGCCAAATTCTTGACGAAATTGTTTCTGTAAAGTTTGGACTTGTTCAATCACTTCTCGCGCTTTTTCTTGGCTAACGGGAATTAATTCATCTTCTTGGGGACGAAAGCGGGTTAATCCCACGGGAACTACGGCAACCGACTCCACACAGGGAATATCCCCCCGATGAAAAGAAACCAGATCTAACAGGGTTCTTTCGAGATGAATGCCATCATTAATATTGGGACAAACTACCACTTGGGCATGAATTTGTAATTGTCTGGCTTGTAGCCATTTTAAATGGTCTAAAATTTGACCAGCGCGGGGATTTTTTAAGAGACGAACTCTCAGATCGGGTTCCGTGGCATGGACGGACACAAAAAGCGGTGAGATTCGCATCTTTTCGATCCGCTGCCATTCTTTTGAGGTGAGATTAGTTAAGGTTAAATAACTGCCATAGAGAAAACTTAAGCGATAGTCATCATCTTTATAGTATAAAGTTTCTCTTTTGCCCTCTGGTTGTTGATCTATAAAGCAAAAAGGACATTTATTATTACACTGAATTAAGCCATCAAAAAGGGCATTTTCAAACTCTAAACCTAAGTCTTCATGATAATCTTTTTCGATTTTTACTTGATGAGTTTTGCCCTGACTATCAAGCACTTCTAGGGTTAAAAATTCATCGGCACATAAAAATTGATAATCGATTAAGTCCCGGGGACGATTACCATTGATAGAGACGAGCGCATCCCCGATTTCAAAACCCACCTCGGCGGCGATCGAATCTGGGATGACACCAGTAATTTTAGCTGGACGAATAGTTAATTCACTCATATTTTTAGGTCGCCATCCAATTATTTAACTGCATTTCCCAGAGAGTCTTTGGCTACATCTCACTTTTGTCAACCGTTCTTCTATCTTATCAAATCTCTTATCTACCTGATCAAATCTCTCATCGATCCGTTTTTCCAGAGAGTCGATTTTCCCCTCAATCCTTGTCAGAACTGCTTCTAGGGAATAAGTGACGGTTTCGTTAGCCATTTTCTCTCTCCTTTATCTCTTCTGGATTCACCATCGTGATCTCAATATCAGTATCGCTGATTTTTGCCTGCAAGTTTCAATCCTTATTAGTGGTTAAGATTAATTGAAACTACCTTTTCTTGGGATAATTTGTATTTTTGCATGACTTTTATTTAAATAAAGTTAAAAATATTATAACACCAACAAAAAAGTAATTAATACTCAAATACTAAGATTGGTTTAATAATCTTAATAGTTATAACGTACATAATTTAAAAATGTTATAAAAAATTTCAGTAAAAATACAATAAGGCGTTGTGGAATATTTGTATTAGTTTTGAAGTTGTATATGATTAAAGCTTTGTCCACATTTTTGTTGGTTGCCATGCAGTAAGCAGTAATAGCTAGTCCAGTTAATACTCTCACTGTATCTATGACAATATTTAAACAAGTAATGCCAATTAATAATCAATGGCAAGTCGGTAGTCCGTGTATAGCAACTGGCGGATTTACGGATATATACAAAAATGGGATAATTGTTTTAAGAAATGATGATAGAGAATAGATATTTCCGAAAATTAAATATGCGTAATCTGAAACCGTTGGTAGGGACAATTCATGAATTGTCCCTACATTTTTGGAGTAAAATTCATGAATTGTCCCTGCGTTTTCGGAGATGTCTAATGATGACACAGCTAGTCTCTCTGCTATAGCACAAAAGTCGTTTAGCATGATACGCTATCTAACCTTAGTGCGATCGCTTTGAACCTTTCCTATTCCCCTTGAGTTGCTTGTCTAACCTGTTCGATCTCTAATTCTAAAGCTTGTGCTATCTGTTCAAAGTTTAATCCTAATGCCAATAAACGAGGAATAGAGGCTAATTTTGCCGCTAATTCGCCTTCTTGTCGGCCTTCCTCTCTACCTTCCTCTCTACCTTCCTCTCTACCTTCCTCTAAAGCTTCCTGATACACTTTAGTTTGTTTTAAATCGCTTAAACTAAACATCGCTTCTATCTCCTTTCTACTGACTTGGGGTAACTTATAAACCAAGATTGTCTCTATCAATTCTAAAAGTTCTTGCTGTTGTTTGACCTTAGGTAATTCTTCTCTAATCCGTGGAATTAATTGTTTTCCCTGCTCGATCGCTCTTGCGGTGGGTGCTATAATTAACTGTAACATCGATATTCCCAGGGATTCCCCTTCCCTTAATTCCTCGAGATAAAAACGTAAAATCCTGCCTGAGTTGATTAACTCCCCATAACGAGCAGTCTCTACGCTTTCCACTGAACGCCGAGGATAAATAACTACTCCCTGCCAATTGTTGCTTAAGTCCGTTTGGTGGAGATAGAGGAAGATTTCACTGAAGAAACGGGAATAAAACCTATTATCTTTCTGAAATTGTACTTCTAGGAAATAAATAGGCTGATTGGGTGTATCAGGCAAAAAGACTCCATCGAGACGAAAGGACAATTGTTTAACTTCCACCGAGGAGAATTGATAAGAATTGGCGATTTCGGGGGGAAGGTTCAACAAATCAAAGAAACAAGCGGGAAATCTTTGTAAGAGTTGATAGAAAATACTGTCAGTTTTCACGCAATTAAACTCAAAAAGAGGCCTCTAGTTTAGCAGCAGTTTTTTATTGTGTTCTTC
>NZ_JADBVM010000003.1:0-17416 GCF_020244875.1 Microcystis sp. M44BS1 | reverse complement strand
TCAGAATAGCAGTAACTAATGGTGCTGTTGTGTCTGGTGTTAATTGAGAAATGATGACAATTTGAGTATTTTCTTGGCTATTTCCAGCTAAGTCTATAGCTTTAATAATTAGGTTTTGTTGTCCTGTTACACCTGTTAAATTCAATTCTACATCAAATGCACCTTGAGCATTTACTGGTACATTAATTTCACTACCATTACCAAAGCGATAAGTTAATTTATCTATGGTTGAACCTGTACCATTAACTGTACCTTGTAATCTTGCACCTGAATTTAATATTGCATTAGCTTGAGGACTGGTAATATTAATTTGTGGTAAGGCTGAATCAATGGTAAATTCTTTAGTCCCAGCATCACTTATATTACCAGCAACATCGGTTGCTGTGATAGTTAAATTTTTCAATCCATCGGTAATTTGAGATGTGGTAATTTCCCAAGAACCATTAACAACTGTTGTTTGTCCTAATTTATTTTGGCCATCAAATATTTCTATTAATGCACCAGTTTCACCTTTTCCTGTAACAGTTGGTGTATTTTGATTTGTGACTGTATCACTATCATTTTTTAACCCTATTTCTGTGGGTATTCCTGGCTTGGTAGTATCCAAGGTAAATTTAACTAAAGATTCAACAATATTACCAGATTTATCTTCACCGCGTAAGGTTAATTGATATTCTCCATCTGCTAATTGATTACCTTTAATTGCCGCTAATTTATCTTTATTTAAGGTAAAGTTACCATTAGCTTTCAGTTCTGATAAAATATCCATAAAGTTACTACCATCACTGAATTTAGCCTGGAATTTACTCAGATTTTCAGCATTACTGATAGAACCAGAAATTTCTGGATTATTGGTAATTCCATCTAAGTTACTACTTCCTGTATCTTGAGATAATTTAGCTGTTAAAGTTATACTACTAGCAAAGGCAATAATTTCTTGAGCTAAGGGAAGATTCCGCCAATCTTTACCACTAGCAAAGAGTCCACCAATATCTGTTAATGTTCCTGTAGCACCTGTAATTTTAAAGATTATATCGTTGTAATCTGCGTCTGTATTTTGGTCGTTTCTGATATCTTCCCAACCAAAAGTTCCTGGTAGTAATTGTCCTATTTGTATGGCATTGTTAGGATTAGCAGCATCGATGGAAAATAGGGGACGTTGACTATTACCAGAACTAGGATTATCAAATACTTGCTTAACAGTTCCTTCGGGAACTAACATGAAGGCAATTTTATCTCCAGGGGTAAAATTAAAGGTTTTTAAACCAGAATAATTACCATCGTTTTTATTAGTTTCTCCTAGTTCTCCAGCAAATTTTGCTCCTTCATTAATATCAATAATTACTGTATATCCTAACACAGAATTACTTAAAGCCCGACGTGATGCTTCTTTGATATAATCTACTGAACCTGGTGTTAAATTATCCATATTTTGAAGGCTAAAAATAGCCATTTCGTTATGGTAACTACCGGAGTCAGCTAAGAAGTCTATGGTAATTTCGCCGTTGTTATCAACTAAAAATACTCCTGGTGTGTCTGCGTGTTCTACTGCAAAGGTTTGACCTTCTGATGTTAAGGTACTATGATCATTTTCTGATTTTAATGCTGTTAATTCTGTGGGTGTTAATTGCTGATTTTGGGCAAGATGGGCAAAAATTGCTCCTTCATCTCCGGGAGCATCTATAAGATTTATTTGATTATCTATGTAATGTCCTATTTCTTCTAATAAAACGTTGACTGCTTGACTAGAATTAGTTTGTTGTGGATTAAATAAGTCTTGAGAAAGATAAATTGTATTATTACCAAAAGCTCCATCAGCTTGTAGTTGAGATTGGGGGATAATTTGAATATCCGGAATTAATTGTCCCTGGGCTAAATTGTCAACTATTGTATGTGCTAATTCAACATTACAGCCATAGCCAAATGCTAATTCTATATTGTTGTAGAGGTTAGGAGAATTTGCAAAGTTTTCTAGTGCTATTTGGGTAATTGGTAAAACTTCCTGATGTAAATATTGAGTTAGCGTTTTATCAGTAAAGGTAAATTGCCCCGTTGCTGATGGTATTTGGGGAATAGAGGATAATCCAGAAGATAGGTTTAAACTCTTTAAGCCTAGAGGATCATCTTGAACTGGAATTAAGGGGTTATTAAGGGGATTGGATGGAGGGGTAAATATATCCATGGATTTTTGGCTCTTCGTTACTTGTTATGGTTCGATAGGGGGGCATAAATCGACTAAATCCTTATCTGGCAAAAGACTTAATTGATTAGTTCGCTCTAGATCAAAAACAATTGACAAAAATCGCTAAATGGCTCTCTATATAAGGGTTCCATCCCTTATAACCCCCGTCCATTGCATAACACAAACCGCAGAATAAGCCAGAAAACCTTGATGGCTTAGAAGCTTAAAATGATTGGTACAGCAGAAATATAACTTAAAACTTTGGAAAAAGACGATCAAAGCGAAACTTTTCTCTATTTTCAAAGTTCTAGGTTGGTCAGATTGAACTAAAATTGTAAATTCTCAAAAAGTGCTGGTAGAGAGAAGCCATAGCCAAGCTGCTAGGCTGCCAAGCAGCCTAACCTGCATTATTCATGAACCAAAAAACAAGGAACCCGAAAAACTGGATGTAAATCCAGTTTTTTTGGGGGGTTAAATAAGTAAGTAAAAATCCTTAATCAACCGCACAAAATTAACAATTAAAGCCTAAAAAAGCGACTAAAATTGTCATTTAGATACAATAATACTAGGAAAGCTTGGCTTTAAGCAAAAATCAATTGAACTCCACTGGAAAGTCACTATGAAATTAGACTAATTTCATAGGTAAATGGACAATGATCTGCTAACTCAACTAATACTTCTCTGACCGAAACACTAACTTTTGCCGCAGTTTTAATAAGTAGTCGTGCAAAATTAATTTCCTAGTGAAGATAGGCAAGAGGCAAGAGGTGGTTAGATATGTGTAATTAATTTTGCTTAGGTACTTAAGACTTTCTTTTAAACGAGAAACTGTCGCCTTTGCCAATCTTGTCCCCTGTGCTGCTTGCCGAATCCCCAGCAGCAAAATATAAGCAGCTTGGGACAAAAACAGACGAAACTGATTGACAATAAATTTTTGACAACTGAGTCTGTCAGCCTTGATTCCTATAGCCCAGTGACGGAGAGACAAAAGTCCCTGAATTTTTCTCCCGATCACTCCCATATCCGGGACTTTTTGACGGCCAAAAGGTCTAAAAGTTTTACCCAACAAGGTTTTTAGATTTATTCAGCCAACCCTATTTAGTTGCTTATTATTCATTCTTAATTCTCCTGACTACTGACTACTGACGACCGGCTACTGACTCCTAACCCTAACAACAATTTTTGATTTTTACCAGGGGTCTAATTGACTGATCCTGACTGGGCAATGGCTTGAAAAAGTCTCTGTTGGAATGTTGCCTCTGAGAGGGTGGGCGTGTAGCTAACCGCCACTGAAGCAGCATCTGGATTGATTTGGACTTCTTGCACGCCAGCCAAGGACTGAAGGCACTGGCGCAACCGCTCGGCGTAGGAGAGATCTTGGCGCAGGCGAGGAATCCGCAGTCGCACCCGCCCCGCAATAGCGTGGATGATTTCGGTATCTGTGGGAAGGCTTGCTGCAGATCGAATTTTCTGGCGTGCCTTGGCCGAGATACAGAAGCCTTCTTGGGCTTCTAGATAATTAAGCAGGTCGATCAAGTCATTGTGTACGGCGATCAGGCGATCGCATCCTGGCAGCTGCTCAACTCGCTCGGCGCCATCGATGACTTGGATCGTTTTGATGACATTCTGATACATAGGGCGATCTTTCTGGATATCGTCCCTCAGTTCTGTGGCAAATTGATAGAGCGAGATAGCTTCCAACTCAGGGTAGATCGATTCGGCTTGCCCAAAGACTTTAACGAATGTCTGTCCCAGAGATCTCTGCTCTGAGAAGGAAAAATAGAAAGCGTCTCCAACAAAGTCCTTGCGGTTGGCAAAAGTCCTGATAATTTTGCTAATCAGTTCGATCGCCTTCTTGTCTCTGGTGTAGGGACCGTATCGATAGACGTACCAGTACCAGCCAAAGAATTTCACCAGGACATAGAGTAGTTCTAAGGCTTCGGGAGAACCGATTTCATTGGCTTCGGGATATTCCCGTCTAAAAAATTCCAACTCTTGCTGATTGAGGATGCCGTCAAGTCGGACTTGCAATTCGTGAGCGGCGAACAGGAAGGGATTGATATACAGAGCGGCAATCTGATTTCGTTTCTGCGTCTTTTCCTCCTCTTGTTGCTCGCTCCAAGTCCAAACTGTCCAGATGGCTGTGGCAGTTGCCGAAAGTAGCGATAAGATGATGCCGAGTGTTGCTTCCATGTTCCACTATTCCAATATTTATTAGCTTGGAGATTACACTCTCAGTTGCAATCTTGCCCACTTAGCTCGATAGGCAGTCTCCCCCTGAGATAGATGTCAGTATTTGTAATATAAGGGTTGTCAGGAGCTGCCAGATTATCTGCGGCAAATGGCCGATTCCCGATCGATGGGATCGGCAAAAGGCGCACTACAGTTAGCCCATTTAACAAAATCAATGTCAAAAATGACAATAGCGGCGAATATTGTGCCGGCTCCCGCAGCAAAGGCGATTACAGCCATTATCATCTGATTTTTCTTCACCCTAGCTCCTTAATTGGGCTAATTCAAGCCTGAATTGCATCACTGTCTGATTTGCTTTCATAGAATACCTCATTCGGGGTACGATAGTCAAGGCATTTTCGAAAACGATTGTTAATAGACCTCTGGTAAAAATCAAAAATTGTTGTTAGGGTTGGGAGTCAGTAGCCAGTAGTCAGTAGTCAGGAAAATTAAGAAAATAGACCTCTTGAAAAAATCAAAAATCTGACCTTAGGTGAGGAGTTTCCGAGCCAGTAGCTGGTCGTCAGGAGAATTAAAAATGAGCATTAATCAATATTGAGAGATTTTATGCAATTTTATGCCTATTTTTCTCATTTTTTCCCTCTAAAAAATTAATTATGTAAGAACTATAAGTAGTTGGACAAAAGTAAAGTTAACTGTGGGGTAAGGAGTCAGTAGTCAGTAAGAATTGCGGCAATGTACATTTCTTAAGATAGACAACATAATTTATGCCCGACTACTTATTTAACATCAATAGTAACAAAGAGCCAAAAATCTTAATCTTAAATTAAATCAGCCTTAAACTCAATTTAAATCTAACCAGCTATTAAAACTATAGTTTTAATAGCTCTATCCCATGAAAAGCCTACAAAGTTATATCGATGAAACTCCTCCTCGTCCCCTAAGTTTGATGCAATGGCGCATCTGGATTTTGGCGGCTACTGGCAAGTTTTTTGAAGGCATGGTCATCTTTCTGACTGGAGTTGCTATTCCCTTAATTGAGCAAGATTTTAACTTAGCATCAGCCCTAAAAGGTTCAGTTGCCGCCGCAACGCTTTTGGGGATTTTGGTGGGGGCTTCCCTATTCGGAAATTTAGCGGATCGCCTAGGACGAAAGTTAGTTTTTGTGTCTGAAATGGCGATTTTTACTGTTTTTGTCAGTTTAACAGCGATCGCGTGGAATGTTCCCTCCCTGATTTTCTTTTTATTTTGCGTTGGGGTTGCCCTTGGGGCAGACTATCCCACAGCCCATCTGATCATTTCTGAGTCAATTCCTAGTAGTTTTAGGGGCAGAATGGTATTAGGAGCTTTTGCTTTTCAATCAATTGGCTCCCTAGGCGGAGTCTTAATCGGATTACTGGTACTGCGGATTAACCCTGAAGTAGGGGCTTGGCATTGGATGTACGCCAGTTTAGTTATTCCAGGAATTATTGTTTTTTTATTGAGGACAGGAATCCCAGAAAGCGCCCATTGGTTAATATCTCACAATCGCCAAGAGGATGCTCAACGTTCTGCTAAAGCTTTACTGCAACGCCCAGTTGAGCTTGCGGACTTAGTAGAGAGAATCGGCCAGCAACGCAAGCAAAAATACAAGCTTTTGTTTTCCCCTCGCTATCTCAGAGCAACTATATTAGCGGCTGTTCCTTGGTTTTTGCAGGATCTAGCCACCTACGGCATTGGTATTTTTACCCCAACGATTTTAGCAACCCTATTTACCAAAACTCAGCCTAATTTTATTTTCAAAGATATGGTGGCGGCGGAAGGTTCTGGAGCAATCGATCTGTTCTTACTGATTGGATTTCTTGCCTCGATTCTTTTGATTGATAAAGTCGGACGGATTCCCTTACAAATTGTTGGCTTTATTGGCTGTGGCTTAGGCTTAGGAATTGCTTCCCTAGCGGCAGAAACTATTCCAGAAGGTCATCAATTAAAAGTATTTCTGATATTTGGCGGCTTTATCATCTTTAATTTTATGACAAATCTCGGACCCAATGCCATGACCTATGTTTTAGCAGGGGAGATATTTCCCGTACAAATTCGCGGTTTAGGTGCTGGTTTTGCCGCCTCTTTTGCGAAAGTTGGAGCAGTTACTACTGCTTTTTTCTTTCCGATTCTCAGGGAGCAAATTGGTACGTCTAACCTTCTACATGGTTTAGTTATCACTTCTCTTTTTGGGGCGTTGGTTACTTTTATCTTTCGCATTGAACCCAATGGTAAAAGTTTGGAAAATGTTTAGGACAATGACCACAATGATTAGAAACTATCACCTTCCATTCTGAAGACGAGTCGGAGTGGCGATACCTCGACTTAGTTCAACCATCTGAACGATTATGATTTATATTAACCATTGACCGCAAAAAGTCCTTGACTATCCCAGTCCCCATGAGGTATTTTCTAGTCAGCGCAGTACCAGAGGAGTTCAAACTTAAACTGGTTTTAGTTACGGAGATAAATGACAATGAGTCAAGCGGAAAATACTACGATTACCAAGAAGGATGCTATCGAATCTGTTGATACAACTAAGAAAAAACGTTTGGTTGTTTGTTGTGATGGTACTTGGAATGAATTAGCAACTTCCTATCCTACGAATGTCGTCAAATTTGCCCGCTTAGTGAAATACACCGCCGATGATCAAACCCCACAAATGGTTCATTATATATCAGGATGTGGCACGGCAGAAGACGCTGATTTAATCGAGCGTTTAGGTGGGGGTGCTTTTGGCTGGGGAATTGACAGAATTATTCAAGAGGCCTATCGCTTTTTATGTATGAATTATGACGTAGAAGCTGAAGACGAAATTTACCTAGTTGGCTTTAGTCGCGGAGCCTATACAGTTCGTTGTTTAGCAGGTATGATCTATAACTGTGGTTTATTGAGCCGTTCCAAGATCCGGGAATTGCCTAAAGCTTATGAGCTTTATCGAAATTCTAAAATTAAGCCAAATGATCCAGAAGCTCAAAAATTCCGGGAAGATAACTCCAAAAAGATAGATACCGAAAAAGATTATTTACAAGGTCGTGTACCGATTAAAATGTTAGGGTGCTGGGATACGGTGGGAGCATTAGGTGTTCCTGATCTAACACCTTGGCTACCCTTGGCTAAACTCTGGAATCGGAAGTATGAATTTTTCGATGCTACACTAAGTCCGATTGTGGAAAATGCCTTTCATGCAGTTGCCATTGATGAGAAACGCAGGGGTTTTCCCTCGTCCGCCATGGAGAGAAGTGACAAAAATCCTGAACAAGTAGTCAAAGAAGTTTTCTTTGCCGGTGAACATGGCTGTATTGGTGGAGGAACTAAAGAATATCGGGGGCTATCGGACTATACTTTACAATGGATAATCCACGAGGCTAAAAAGTTGGGATTGGAGTTTTATTCAACTGAAAGTTATAGTGAGGAATTTCAGATTAAACCAGTTCCAACGACTAAATTTGATAATAGCGTGACTGGTGTGTATGCCTTAGCAGGTGAAGGATGGCGACCGATAGAATCTTCAAAAGTTGCCGTTCATTATAGTGTGGTCGAACGACTTAAGGCTGATCCCAATTATCGTCCTCAAAATCTAGCTCCTCTGCTTAATAATTTGCTGCCCTAATTTAGACATTTTCAAATTTGGTAAGTAGTCGGACATAAATTCTGTTGTCTATCTTAAGAAATGTAAATTGCCGCAATTCTTACTGACTACTGACGACCGGCTCCTGACTCCTTACCCCACAGTTAACTTTACTTTCAGCAATTCTAAATTTGCCCTGTAGCAAGGCTTTTGGGAGTTAGTTCCCATAATACGGGGTAAAATTCAATGGGATGGCGAATTTCATTTCACGAGTCTTCGGGCTTCTGACGTGATAGTACACCCAAAGTTGCCCCAAAAATCCCCCTTTAAAATGTTCTTTAAATCCCTAAAAGGCTTGCTGTGTCTAAAACTGAGAATTGCTGTCGTTGTCACCCCTTCAGCCAAAAAATATCAATCCAAAACTTCAACAATACCCCGCGAACCATCAAGAATAACTCGCTGATTATCGCGCAATAATTGGGTCGCACCGTGGACATCCATCACCGCAGGAATGCCGTATTCCCTAGCAACAATTGCCCCGTGGGAGAGGCGACCTCCCACCTCGGCAATTAAGCCTCCTACTCGCGCCAGTAAAGCCGCCCAACCAGAATCAGTATAAGGTACAACCAGGATAGTATTGCGATCAATATCTGTCTTTGGGATTTGGGATTTGGGATTTGGGATTGGGGGATGGTCTGTGTAAGCTAGTTTGGAGTGATGGGGTGATACAGTAAGCCTATTGCTAGGAGCCCCTAATCTTGATAAACCCATTTTTGGCTTTGTATCGAAGCAATTTTACAGGATATTAAGAACCTGTTTGAAAATTTAAAGGATGTCTATCCAGCTTGAGATTTAGGCTTTAATCGTCGAACCATCAAATGCACCATACATTTCGCCAGTCGTCGGCAAAAATTCATAATCTTTGCTCAATCGCCGATAATGACCAAACCAAGAGTAGGTAAGCTCCACCACCCATCGCTTGGGAATCACCGTAAAACCAGGCTGCTCATCGGTGCGCTTCAGGTGTTCGAGATGCCAACCAAAGTCCCGCAGCTCTCTGGACAATGAAGTCCTTCCCCGCAAAGGTGCTATCAATCCAAATCACTTTCAGAAAAGTCCAGAATGGGCCCGAGAAGGTGGCGAGTAACTTCATCGCTGCATGGTCAGAGCGTCCAGCACCATGTACACACACGGCTAAGACCAATCCCATCCTATCGACTAAAATTGTGCGCTTGCGTCCGCGTGACTTTCTTGCCGCCATCAAAACTGATGTCTTCTTCCCCACTTGCCGTTTTGACCGATTGACTATCGACACTGCCGGCACTCGGTTGGGCGTTGCGTCCTGCCTGTAAACGCACCTTTTTATGAGACTTTATAGTGCTAAAGCGCAACTACGAACCTAATTTTGCCAGCCCTTAGTTTGACAATTACAATTATTGGAGAAATCTGTAGTAAAATTGGATTATGGGTAGAAATAAAGAAAATCGCAAAAAACTAGAAGGACAGTATAAAGCATTAGAAGAGCATCTAGATAAAATTGCTCAGGAGAAGCTCAAACCAATAGAAATTCAAGATCAAGGATTAATTGCTCATTGGGAAAAAACAGTCGCAAATTGTCGCCAAAATATCGCTAAACTAGAAAGGAGATTAAATCGATGACAGTAATATATAAAGATCCGTTGGAGAGATTGGAAATATTTCTTGATGAATATCAGCCCCAACTGGAAAAAGCACTCAAAGCCATTCAAATTATCAAAAATACCGACCCAAACTCCGAAGAATTTTCCCAAGCTCTTGCCGATCTTCATGTCTGCTCTACCGTACTTGAACCTTATTCAGAAGGAATGGTTGAGGCGATTGATCAATTCACCGAAGATAGACCTGATGACTGAAAAATGATAGCGATCACTAAGTACCTTCACCGCAAATAAATGATATCATTATGAGGGGGGTGATCTTCACATTAACCAGATAATATCGCCTTAGTTTTGCTATACTACTAATATAAGGGTTGGATATTATTTAGTACCAAAAATGACTATTCCGCAATTGCTACTTTTTATAATTGCTAGGTTTTTTCCTGATGCTGTATTCTATAGCCAACCCAAGACCGGAGAGTGGCTCTGACGATTGATGACGCACCCACTCCTGGCGTTTTAGGAGAGGAGTCAACTGAGCAGATCTTAGCAGCGATCGCCCAACACCACCAGCAATTCAATCGCGATCAAACCGGTGTCAGAGGTACTTTTTTTATTATTACCGAACATCTGCGGGAAAATTCGACGATTATCGAGCAAATTCTTCAGCAAGGACACGAGATTGCCAATCATGGTATCAGAGACAGACAAACCAGCGATCTGTCCAGGGAACTATTCGAGAAAGATTTCCAAGAAGCTGACGAAAAATTAGTGCGCTTAAGCCATTATCCCATCCGCTGGTGTCGTCTAGGTCGAGCTTTCTACAATCAAATTATGCTAGATATCCTCAGACAATTTGGTGGCTATGAACCCAGATTTGCTCTGGCTTCTATGATTCCTTTAGATACTTTTAAGCTGACTAATCATCCTAAATTTACCACTTGGTATGTTTCTCAGTTTATTTTTTCTGGAGCAATTCTTGTCCTCCATTCTGGTTCCTAAGAACGAGACAAAAACACGGTAATCGCCCTCCAATTATTGCTAAAAAAACTGCACCTTCGGGGATACGAAGTTGTCAGCTTGAGCGAGTTGTGAGAGGTGCATCTGTTGCCCTTCATTATAGTGTGGTCGAACGACTTAAGGCTGATCCCAATTATCGTCCTCAAAATCTAGCTCCCCTGCTTAATAATTTGCTGCCCTAATTTAGACATTTTCAAATTTGGCAACCCCCAAGTTTTGATGTACACTTCACATTGACGCAAAACAAGGCTCTGGTAATGTTACATCAATCGCAGAAATCGATTCTAGCCCTAAAAAGCTGGCTGTTCACACCCGCGACCAAGTCGGACCGATTCTCCCGTGCTGCGGAGGTAAAGGCCGATGCCCTGATTATTGATCTTGAAGACGCAGTGGCTCCCACCGCCAAGGAGGAAGCCCGCCTAGCAGCGCTGCGCTATCTTGGGGAGATATCCTCGAATCACCTCCCCTGTGCCCTCCGCGTCAATTCTCCCGACACAAGGTTTGGACTCGACGACCTTCAGGCTCTCTTGCTTTCACCCGCCGAACCCGACTATTTGATTCTACCGAAATGCGACTCCTCCGCACTCATCAGCCTGGTGGGAAACCTGTTGCGAGAGGCCAATAAATCGACGCAGGTGATCGCGCTGATTGAGAGTACCAAGGCGATAGGAGCCTTGGACGAGATGGTTAGCGGCCAAGTCAGGCCGGCCGCCTTTATCTTCGGTGCTGCGGATATGGCTGCGGACCTCGGTGCAGAAACCGCTTGGGAGCCACTACTGTGGGTGAGGTCATGCTTGATCCATGCGGCTGCATCCGCTGGGATTGCCGCTTTCGACTCCCCCTATTTTGATATTGCGGATGCGGAAGGTCTTAAGCAGGAGACAAAAGCATCAGTAAACTTGGGATTTCACGGCAAATGTGCAATCCACCCGGTACAAATTGCCACCATCAATGAGGTCTTGACCCCAACAGAACAACAAATAGCCAAAGCACAACAGATCCTCACCGTCAACCGTCAAGGAGTTGGCTCTGTTGAGGGACAAATGGTGGATGAAGCGGTTGCCCGTAAAGCAAGGCTTGTTCTGGAGCGAGCCGGTATTGCAACTGAGGAATAGTTCTGTTAATCTAAGATGTCCAGAAACTGGGAAAAAAAATGGAAAATATACTGTCAGCGTACCGAGAAATCGGCCCAAATCGCTATCGTGAGACAAACGGTCTTTACTACGAAGATTTTCAAGTCGGTGATGTGTTCGAACACCGTCCCGGTAGGACGATTACAGATGTGGACAACATCTGGATGACCTTGCTGACGATGAATATACAACCGGTTCATTTTGATGCTGCCTACGCTGGTCAAACAGAGTGGAAGAAGATGCTCGTGGATAGCACCTTTACGCTTGCCCTTCTCACCGGTATGAGCGTTAGGACCGTCAGCGCTAAAGTTGTGGCCAATCTGGGTTGGAATAACGTCAAAGCAACACATCCGGTCTTTGCTGGGGACACACTCTATGCAGAATCCACTGTGCTGTCCAAGCGTGAGTCAAAGAGTCGGCCGACCCAGGGAATTGTCACCGTTTCAACGCGAGGCGTGAACCAGGACGGTGTAGAAGTGATGAGCTTCGAGCGGACGATGCTGATTTACAAACGCGGTCACTCACCGGAAGCCGCAGCAAATTATTGAATAGTTAAGACTTCTTCGGGAGAAAAATGATGGCTTACGAAAACCAATATCAGGCCAAGCTTACGGACAGTCACACTGCTATGGAGCAGATTAGTAGTGGCAGCATTGTTGGCATCGGTCAGGCAGCTTGCCAACCACCGGCGCTGATGGAAGCACTAGCGGCTAGGGCAGAAGCCGGCTTGATCGATGATGTGAAAGTGTATTATATGCACGCAGAAGAACCCATGCAGCGCTCGCTGCTGCGCTACGAATTGATGGGCCGGATCAAACCCTATTCCATGTTCATGCAGAAAGCCGAGCGCGACCTGATTAAAAAAGGACAAGAAGACGGCGATCGCAAGGTTGTCTTTTATGTGCCGAATTCTTTCAGCCAATCCGTGCGGTTCTTTAGTGATCACATTCATCTGGACACCTTTCTAGTAACCGTGTCACCCATGGACAGTAACGGCTATTTCACCTTCGGAACAAATAACGATTACACCAGCAGCGCCGCCCGGGCAGCTAAACGGCTGATCGTGGAAGTCAACCAGAATATGCCCCGGGTTTTCGGACGTTCCTTATTGCATATTTCCGAAGTAGATACCATCGTAGAACATCATGTTCCGTTGCCAATGCTGAAACCTCGACCCGTCACGGAGCAAGAGAGGAAGATTGGCCAGTTGATTGCAGAACGGATTCCTGAACACGCCTGTCTGCAAATCGGCGTGGGTGGAGTACCTAGCGGAGTCTGCGAGGCGCTAATGGGTCGGCAGGATCTCGGCATTCATACTGAGGTACTCGTTCCTGCTCTGGCAAGCCTGATTCAGAACGGTGTTGTCACCAACAAATGGAAAAAAATCAACCCGGGCAAATCTGTCTTCACCTTTGCCATGGGAGATGAAGCATTCTACAACTTTATCAATGATAATATCTCGCTGGAAAGTCATCCTGTCAATTATGTGAATGACCCGGCTGTGATTGCCCAAAACGACAATGTGGTGTCGGTAAATTCCACAATTGAAATGGACTTGACCGGAGCTTGCAATTCGGAATATGTTGGCGGTCATCAGTTTACCTCGACCGGTGGCCAGTTGGATTTCGTCCGGGGGGCCTATGCCTCGAAGGGCGGTATGTCCTTTATCGCCTTCCAGTCTTCGATCAAGGATGGCAAGATCAGTAAGATCGTTCCTCGGCTTTCAGGTCCGGTCACGACACCCCGCACCGATGTTCACTATGTGGTCACTGAAAACGGTGTTGCGGATCTCAAGGGACTCTCCTCAACCGAGAGGGCGGAGTCTTTGATCGGACTGGCGGATCCAGCGTTTCGAGACGAACTCACCGCCGCTGCCAAGTCAATGCACTTGATCTAGTGATTTTTATTCAGATTAGGACTAAGTAATGAGCAATTACAGTGTTGGCACTTACCTGGCAGAACGTTTGGTTCAGATAGGAGTAAAACATCATTTCGTCGTCCCCGGTGACTACAATCTCGTCTTGCTGGACCAGTTTCTGAAAAACCAGAATCTTTTGCAGGTAGGTTGCTGCAACGAATTGAACTGTGGCTTTGCGGCGGAAGGGTACGCTCGTGCCAATGGCTTAGGAGTCGCTGTCGTGACTTACAGCGTTGGCGCGCTCTCGGCCCTGAATGCCATCGGCGGTGCCTATGCTGAGAACCTACCCGTCATCCTGGTGTCGGGCGCACCCAATACCAACGACTACTCCACGGGTCATCTGCTGCACCATACGATGGGAACGCAAGATTTAACCTATGTGTTGGAAATCGCTAGGAAGCTGACCTGTGCGGCGGTTTCCATAACATCCGCCGAAGATGCCCCGGAGCAGATCGACCACGTTATCCGAACGGCGTTACGGGAGCAAAAACCGGCCTATATCGAGATTGCCTGCAATATTGCCGAGGCCCCCTGTGCTTCCCCCGGGCCAGTGAGCGCAATCATCAACGAAGCTCCGAGCGACGCAGAAACTTTGGCAGCGGCGGTGAGCGCAGCAGCAGAATTTCTACATAGCAAGCAGAAACCGGTACTGTTGATCGGCAGCCAGCTACGGGCTGCCAAGGCCGAGAAAGAGGCGATCGAACTGGCCGAGGCCCTCGGTTGTTCCGTTGCGGTCATGGCGGCCGCCAAGAGCTTTTTCCCGGAAGAGCATCCCCAGTACGTTGGTACTTACTGGGGAGAAATTAGTTCTCCCGGCACGAGCGCGATTGTCGATTGGTCGGACAGTGTAGTTTGCTTAGGGGCGGTTTTCAACGACTATTCGACCGTCGGCTGGACTGCGATGCCCAGTGGTCCGACTGTACTGAACGCCAACAAAGATAGTGTCAAATTTGACGGGTATCATTTCAGCGGGATTCATCTGCGCCACTTTCTCTCTTGCTTGGCAAGAAAGGTGGAGAAACGCGATGCGACTATGGCCGAATTTGCACGCTTCCGCTCTCAGTCTGTGCCGGTCGAGCCTGCTAGGTCTGAGGCCAAGCTTTCGAGGATCGAGATGCTCAGGCAGATCGGGCCTCTAGTCACTGCCAAGACTACGGTGTTCGCCGAGACTGGTGATTCCTGGTTCAATGGCATTAAATTACAGCTGCCCACCGGGGCCCGCTTCGAGATCGAGATGCAATGGGGCCATATCGGATGGTCGATCCCGGCCGCTTTCGGCTATGCCCTAGGCGCGCCGGAGCGACAGATTATCTGCATGATTGGTGACGGCTCTTTTCAGCTTACTGCCCAGGAGGTGGCGCAGATGATCAGACAAAAGCTGCCGATCATTATTTTCCTCGTCAACAATCATGGCTACACGATCGAGGTTGAAATTCACGATGGCCCCTATAACAACATTAAGAACTGGGACTACGCAGGGTTAATCAAAGTATTCAATGCCGAAGATGGGGCGGGCCAGGGCCTCCTCGCTACCACCGCCGGGGAACTGGCCCAGGCGATCGAGGTAGCTCTGGAAAACCGCGAGGGACCGACGCTAATTGAATGCGTTATTGATCGCGATGATGCCACTGCTGATCTGATCTCATGGGGTAGGGCTGTTGCGGCCGCGAACGCCCGCCCTCATCGCTAATCCCTAACTGCCTGTCCACATTCAGGGATTTCAAGTGGAACGGCACTGACGGAGGGATTGTCAACTTAACGGGAGCAGCTAAGTGGGTGGGTGGAATTAAATATAAGATTAATGTAGGTTGGGTTGAAGCATGAAACCCAACGCCCGCATGGGTTACGCTACCGCTAACCCATCCTACAAATAATTGTGCTAAGAGCCTATTAAATCTCACTAGCCCTACCGTTTCCCCAGTGAGATTGTCCCCTATCTTAATCCAGAGCGAAGGAGTAATTTTATGTTTAAAGCAGAGATTGTTGCCGGCTTGATTGCATTGGGCGGTTTTAGCTTGGGCGCTCAAGCTATGACATTAATTAGCCCAACAATTGAAAACGGTAAATCATTACAAAATGCACAAATCTATAATGGATGGGGATGTACTGGTAAAAATGAATCTCCCGCTTTGAAATGGAGCGATGTTCCCAAAGGAACTAAGAGTTTTGCTGTCACTATGTACGATCCTGATGCACCAACAGGAAGCGGTTGGTGGCATTGGGTGGTCGTCAACATCCCAGCAGATGTGCGTAGTTTACCAGAAAATGCTGGCGTGAAAGACAGTAAAAAGCTTCCTCAAGGGGCGATTCAATTGCGGAATGACTTCGGCTACAACGGCTTTGGTGGTGCTTGCCCACCGGAAGGCTCAAAACCCCATAACTATCAAATTACTGTTTACGCATTAAATACATCTAAACTAGATATTCCCCCCAATGCTTCCCCTGCATACGCTGGTTTTTTCATTTTTCAACATAAAATCGGAGAGGCTCGTTTAACAGCGCCAACAAATGCGCGTTAACTAACATAAGCTGTTCGTAATTTAAATTGCTTGTTGAGACCAGGCAAGAGGCACTCATGCAAAAGGCACCCCCCCCCATGTCGGGGGGGGTTGGGGGGGGGCTAATCTAAGAATAAGGGGTTTAAATGCGTCTTAGCTTATTAACTGCGGCTGGTGGGTTTGTCCCTTTTTGCCAAAATACAAGCAGGCAGCTAACTCGGATTCAGGACAATCTGTGAATCTCTCGGCGAAAGCCTCAAGCACGGTTCTGAAGACGAGTGGTCGGGGCAACTCGATCGCTTAGTTGAACATCTGAGCCTCGGCATACCTCAAAATCTCCCTATTGTCAAGTAGTTCAATTGTTCTGTTGGTTGGTTAATCTGTTTTGCTATCAGCAGCTTCGATCCCTTCGTTCGGTTTAGCCTCGGCAGGGGCTGCCTCTTGATGGTGATGGAGAAAATCCTTGGGGGCGAATTTTCCGGCAAACTTGCCCACCTGAGAGCCGATCGTTTTGCCCATATTACCAGTAATCCCACCTAATAATCCATTATCAACGAAATCCCCCGCCACTTCGCCCAGGGTTTTCCCCGCCTGCTCTAAGCTTTTGCTCTCAAAGGCTGCTTCAATTTCATGTAACTCATTTGGTTTCTCTGGCTTTTGCTCTCCTGGATGCAGCATCTGATGGGAAAGATGACTGGCTTCATATCCTGCCAATACATCCCCAACCAGTCCGCCTACCTGAGCACCAGCGATCACACCCACCGGGCCTAATACTGCCCCAACAGTACCTCCAATTACCTCTCCGGCTGCGGCACCTGCCATGCCACCTGCCATGCCTGCGCCCATATCCACCAGTTTGGTAGGATGTTCGCTGATCTGTTGCACATTGTCCTTAATACTGTCAATTGCTTGATCAGCCAACTGATTTACCTGTTTCATCCCTTGGTCAACTTGATGCTTTAAATCACCCATAATCCCTGGCAAAAAACTAAGTTGCACTGATGATTTTAGCAAAGTTTGTGAAATGGTTATCGAAAATTTGGGTTTAAAACCCCGTCGTTCTACGACGGCTTTTCTTGATCTCTAAGATATAGGGTCTGCTGAAAAAGTTTGTTGGTGGGGTTAGGAGTCGGTCGTCAGTAGCCGGTCGTCGGTCGTTTCAGGCTTTGGGTGGTGATTCGGTAGTAGTGATGGCGGCTTAATCCTTTGCTTTGCTGTGCATTGTAGTCATGGATAAAATACC
>NZ_JADBVM010000299.1:0-3282 GCF_020244875.1 Microcystis sp. M44BS1 | reverse complement strand
TTGCTTGACTTAATGGTAATTCTTCAGGAGCAATGTTATCAATTTCATCTACTCCCCAAAGTGGGTAACTTCCATAATCTGCCCAAAGTTTGATTCTGATTGCCATAACTATCATTCCTGAATAAGTTTATTAATTAATCGCGTTGGAGTTGGATTAGCACTCACTAAGTAACCATTATGACTAATTTCTAGAGAAACATACTGAATAATTCCATTGATTTCTACTTGATAAATTATGCGACTTTTTCCTTGTATGCCAATAATTGTCCCCTCACTAATAGCTGTTATAATTAAATCAGGAATTTGTTCTTCGGTAATACCTCTCTGGAGGAAATCTTCTCGATGATTTTCTAGAATATGCAGTAATCCAGAACCTCTCTCTCCTCCTTTTCCTGTTTCTAGAAAAACAATTTTCCCCCTAGGATCTTGAGTAATTCTGAGAATATTTTCTGGGGTATGTTTGATTGCTGCTTTTTTAAGTTCAGCAATCAGGAGTTTTTTCTGATCGTTGTTCGGATTCGACCTCATTGCCGATTATAGCTCAAGATTGCCTAATTTGATCTAGTTTACTCACCCCTCAATTATACAATAAAACCCCCTCAAGATTAATTGAAGGGGTATTTATAGTATTTTTATAAGCAATTTAGCCGACTTTTATGGCTTAAGTTTGCGCTTGAGGGTTGAAGCTGCTCCTAGTGTGCCGAGGGAGAGGAGGAAAGTTATAATTTGAGGAACACTATTAGATATGTAGATATGATTAGATAAGGTACAATGAAAGATGTAGATGCACCTACTTAAGCCATGAAACAAGTTCTCAAAAATATTGAGGTATCAGAGATTCCTACACTAATCGATACATGGATAGATATTCCTGTAAATTAATCGATAGTAAACAATGTTGTGAGTCCCCCATTTGTTCCTATGGAATAATATGTATTGACCGGAACACCATGTAAAGCTGGTATGGCTAAAGAACAACGATGGAAAGTTTTATCAAGAAATTTTTTGTACATACATCTTTTTACCGATTTCACGGGGATCAGGCAACTAATCCTACTGGAAGTTGCACCAGGAATACCTGGCACTATCGAATATCTGCCATGATCATTTATACACTTATATACTTGACCAGATTGAGCTATTAAAAAGTCTTTGTTTTCACTTAAGTTAAATGTTTTAGCTTCTCGAGACACAGTTAGTCCCAATAAAGTTAATACAGCCGTTATGTATATTACACTTGTTTTCATTAATGTATCTCCTCAAAAGTGCGATCGCCTTCTCGCAGCTAGGTGAAGCAACAACCCAACCCAAGACACAAGGCAGATAGTAGAACAATACACATCCCCCCCACAACTGTATCAAAAGTTACAATTTAATAAATCTTTATATTCTCCTCCCTTCAGATTTTGGGGTTTTTGGGGAGTTCAAGAGCTTGGACTTGTACAACTTTATTGTACAAGTTTCCAAAGACCAAGAAAATTAGCACTGAAAGCTTGAGGATTACAAGCTTTCTCCCGTGTATCGGCTCTTCTAGGTTCTGTGTGATAAATTTAACTTACAATATGATCGCTCAATCTTTGTGTCCTTTGTGTCTTTGTGGTTCCTTTCACTCGCTCGCCAGCAGGACTGTATCTTAGAATACATTTTGCCCACCAAACCTAAGAGAGCCGTGTATCCTAGACATCAACCTAAAAGTCGGCACTTAAAGGGGTACGGGGGAAAGGAATCACATCGCGAATATTGGTCATTCCCGTCATGAATTGTACCAGACGCTCGAATCCTAAACCAAAACCAGCGTGGGGAACGGAACCGTAGCGACGCAGATCTAAATACCACCACAAATCATCGGGATTCATTCCCTGTTCCTGCATTCTTTGGATTAATACATCTAATCGTTCTTCCCGTTGGGAACCGCCGATAATTTCGCCGATCTTGGGTGCTAAAATATCCATAGCGGAAACAGTTTTATTATTGTCATCTAGACGCATATAAAAAGCTTTGATTGTCTTGGGATAATTGGTGACAATCACGGGTTTTTTAAATAGTTCTTCCGCTAGATAACGTTCGTGTTCTGACTGTAAATCTACGCCCCATTCTACCGGAAACTCGAACTGACGATCGGCTTTTTCTAATAACTCGATCGCTTCGCTGTAGGTAATCCGGCCAAACTCACTATTAACGATATTTTCGGCCGTACTTAACACCGTTTTATCGATACGTTCGTTAAAAAACTGCAAATCTTCGGGACAATTTTCTAAAACGAATTTAAAGATATATTTGAGAAAAGCTTCCGCTAAATCCTGATCCCCTTCCAAGTCACAAAAAGCCATTTCTGGTTCCACCATCCAAAACTCGGCCAGATGACGGGAAGTATTAGAATTTTCGGCGCGAAAAGTCGGGCCAAAAGTGTAAACATTAGATAAAGCCATGGCCATTACTTCCGCTTGTAATTGTCCACTGACGGTTAAATAGGCCCGTTTACCAAAGAAATCCTCGGCAAAATTGGCCGGTTTTTTTAAATCTAAACTGGTGACTGTAAATAATTCTCCCGCACCTTCGCAGTCGTTAGCGGTAATAATAGGAGTATGTACCCAAATAAAGCCCTTTTCTTGGAAAAAAGTGTGGATAGCGGTAGCGCAAGCGTTTCTAACCCGCATTACTGCTCCTAGGGTGTTGGTTCTTGCTCGCAGGTGGGCAATGGTTCTCAGAAATTCAAAGGAATGACGTTTCTTTTGTAGGGGATAATCCGGGGGACAGTCACCATAAAGGGTGATTTCGGCCGCTTTTAACTCGATATTTTGCCCTTTACCCGGGGAAGGAACCAAATTTCCCGAAACAGCGATCGCCGTTCCTGTGCTAATTATTTTTAGTACATTTTCATAATCGGGTAAAGTCGATTCGAGGATAACTTGTAAGTTGGCCAGGGATGAGCCATCATTAACTTCCAGGAAAGTAAATTCTTTTAATTCTCGTTTTGTTCTCACCCAACCCTGCACGGTGACGGATTGATCCGGTTGTCCTGTCTGAAAGATTTCCTTGATTCTGCTAGTCATTGCTTATCCCTATGTTAAGTGGGTGAGTGGAATTAAATATAAGATGAACGTAGGTTGGGTTGAAGCATGAAACCCAACGCCAGATTATGTTACGCTACCGCTAACCCATCCTACAAATAATTGTGTCTCCCTACTTAGAACCAAAGAGTAAGTGGGTGAGTGGAATTAAATATAAGATGAACGTAGGTTGGGTTGAAGCATGAAACCCAACGGCCGCATGGGTTACGCT
>NZ_JADBVM010000298.1:0-2586 GCF_020244875.1 Microcystis sp. M44BS1 | reverse complement strand
GTATGCAGACCTAGGGGACACCAGAAGAGGGAGCATCTCACCTTTGTAACTCCTAAATCAGGTTTTTATGTCAAGCTATTTTGAAAGCCTTGCTAGAAACCAGTTTTAGGGATAAGTATAATTACTCACTTGCATAAATGAGATGCTCCCAACCGCAAACCGCAAGAACTCTTACAATTAATAGAGACGATTCTTGTTTATAAGTTACCGCTGCTCAATCGTCGGGAGATAGAAACTATGTTTAGTTTAGATGAATTAAAACAAACTCAGTATTTTCAAGATGTGCGCGAGGAAGCGCGTCAGGAAGGCAGACTAAACAAAGCACTAGAGGCGGTTCCTCGTTTGTTAGCCTTAGGGTTAAGCGTTGAGCAAGTCGCATCCGCCTTAGAATTAGAGGTTAAACAGGTTAGAGCTATACAAAACGGGACATAATCTCCTTATGTCCTCATGTCTAGGAGGTTCTGTTATACTAAATCCTGTTTGATTTGATTGATTCAAGCTAATGTTATGGCTAATACTGGGAAAAGTTAAGATTTATACCCCATAGATGAGCGATTAAAAGCAATAATCTCCGCCATTCTACCCCCCCGAATTTGTCAAGTATTCTCCGTTTTTTATTGATGAATACGGAAAAAGCCCATCAGGGAGAGACTGGAAGGGTTAGAAAGTTGAGATTTAACGAGTCCGTTGATGCGGTCTAAGAGCAAGCGCGGATGAAGAAATAAATGGCCATCAGTAGCAGAAAAATATAAAAAGTAATCCGCACCAATCGATCGGGTAATTTCGGTAAAAAACGAGTGGTTACTTGTACACCTATAGAACCACCGATACCTAAAATAATCCCTTCTAGATAAAGAATATGACCAGCTTGGGCATGAGCGAAACAGGCGGCGATCGAATTGAGTAAAACCACACCTAAACTGGTGACAATGGCGATTTTGATCTTTTCTGCCAAAAAAATCATTTGTAGTGGCACCATGATCGCCCCACCGCCAATTCCGAAAATACCGGCTAGAAATCCAGCGATTCCTCCGGTTAGCAGACAGGCTAGATTAGGATGCAATCTAAGGGCAGAAACTGGCTCTTTTTGGCTTAAATTTTGCTTGAGATTGGTTAAATAGATATTGAGTAGTAAAAAACAACCAAAAGCCGCTTCTAGGAGGTGTTTGGGGCTAGATTTGACCAGATAGACCCCGATAAATGCCGTAAAAATCCCGGGTAAACCTAAGAGGAGAACTCGCTGCCATTTGAGGGAACCTAATCGCCAATTTTGGATCGTACCCCCTAGGGAAGTAAAAACGATCGCTAAACTGCTGGTAGCCACCGATTCCCCGTAACTGTAGCCCAAATTTAACAGGATCGCCACGGAGATAGTGCCACCCCCAATACCAAATAAACCCGCTAATAAGCCCGAAAAAACGCCTGTTATCAGTAAAATTAAGTAATAGTCTGCCATTATCTTCGGTTCATGGCCTTGAAGGGTCTGAATTTGCTATCATACATAGGGGCAATGGTAGAACATTTTCTCGAAGAAAGGGCTATTAACTAAAATTTAGTGATCAATGGGGCTAAATTATTGACAATCACCTGATATTTTTTCTGATTTAATTAGGGTTTGCTGAAAAAATAAGGGCGAAGGATTCGGATAGAAAATCTACGGTTTCAGCGATAGGTTATGCCTGAATGCTTCGCCCCTACAGGACTTGCACCTGTTTCGCAAAACCAGCCACTAAAACCCTTACCTCGTCTATATTTCACATTTATTCAGCAACTCCTAATTACATAACCTTTATCCCTGCACTGCTGAGAAACTTACCTATGACTAAAAGAGCTTTACTACTAATTAATCGTCACTCGCGCAAGGGTAAAGAAAACTTTGCTCAAACTGTTGATCTGCTCAATAATTGGGATTTTGAAATTATCAGCGTCCCTTTGAAAAAGGTAGAAGATATACCTTTTTTGCTGGAAAAATATCGCTCTAGTATTGATTTAGTTATTGTCGGTGGTGGCGATGGGACTCTTAATGCTATGGCGGATATGTTGGTAGAAACTCAACTGCCTTTAGGCATTATACCTCTGGGAACGGCTAATGATTTAGCCCGGACTTTAGGGATACCGAATTCTATTGCCGAAGCCTGTCGAATTATTGCGGAAGGTAATTTAAAATATATCGATCTAGGTTGGGTAAATAATAAATACTTTTTCAACGTGGCTAGTTTAGGATTAAGTGTGAAAATTACCCAAAAACTGAACAAGGGTTTAAAGCGACGTTTGGGGATTTTGGCCTACGCTTGGACAGCTTTACAGGTATTAAGTAAAACTCGTCCTTTTACCGCTATTATCGGTATTGATGGCCAAAATATCAAAGTTAAAACCCTACAAATAGCGATCGGAAATGGTCGTTATTATGGGGGAGGAATGCCGATAGCTCACGATGCCCAAATCGACGATCAAAGGTTAGATTTATATAGCCTAGAAATTGAACACTGGTGGCAAATTTTCCCGCTTTTATGGACATTACCGCGAGGACAACAGGGTTTATTATCTTGGGTGAGAACTCTTAAGGGGAAAGAAATTCAAATTCAG
>NZ_JADBVM010000297.1:0-10088 GCF_020244875.1 Microcystis sp. M44BS1 | reverse complement strand
TTCAATCTGATGTCATGGGTTCCTACAATATTTTACGAAAAGCATTCCCAAATGCGTTTAACCGCTATGGGATAGAGAGGTGCGTAGTTCACCCAAGGAGAATCAATCTCTCGAAGTAAAAGTGAAGGGAATTTCTGAAATGGAATTCAGTCTGTCTATATTTGACTATACTTTTGCTAACTATAATAATGGGGATAAAAATTAAAATCCTTCTGATACCATTTTTCTTTATTCTTGGCAGGTATCTTACCCCCCCTTGCCCCCCCGACGTCGGGGGGGCAAGGGGGGTGGGGGGTTAGGGCGATTAACCATCTCTGCCATTACTTATGAAAAATGGTATGATTTCAAGCTACCGACTGGACTGCGGTAGTCACCGTTGACTGATAACTGGTAACTGAAATGACCCCCCAAGCAATCCCTAAACTCAATCACTTACCCTCTGCCCTAGCCAGAGAGGGAGCCGTCTGCCTAGAATTAGAAGATGGAGTTGCTATATTTCGAGCCTCCACTGCCGTTCAGACTCGGATTGAAGAATTACTCCAACTAGAGAAACAATCAGCAATTACCCCCGCACAAAAGCAAGAACTCGATGCCTACGAAGAAATTGACGACTACCTCAGCTTTGTCAATCGTACCTTGCGGAATCTCAGTCAAAACCCCTCTTAATGTCTAAAAAGTTTTCCTCAGATTATTATCGTCTCTAATTCAGAGCAGGGTATCTAGCCTAAAAATGAAGGGTTCGCAGGCAGGCACGGATTCCCATTATATAAAAAGTATAGGTCAAGTCTCCGATTTTGTCAAGGGTTTTGGCAAAAAAAAATCGCCTCTGGGAGGCGGGGGTGAAAGGTATCACCCTGGAGAAATATTAAACGCCAAAAGACTTACCACAGCCGCAGGTTTGACTGGCGTTGGGATTAGTGAATTGGAAACCACCGCCGATCATCGCGTTGCTGTAATCTAACATGAGACCGTAGAGATAGAGCAGACTTTTTTTATCAGAGACAATTTTGAAGCCATCGTAATCGAAAACCTCATCTTGGGGGCCAATATTGCTAGGATGCTCAAAATCCATCATATAGGACATTCCCGAACAACCACCTTGACGCACACCCACGCGCAGACATAAATCCTGGCCCTGTTGCTCTTTGAGCGTGGTAAGGTGTTTGAGGGCAGCCTGACTGAGTAAAATTCCTTTTCCTTGAATCTGAGTAGCTTGTGTCATCGTTAGCAGGAACTCCTAAACGCAGTTGAAGGGGACATATAAAACTTTACCTTCTCCTATCCATCTTAACGATAGTTGAGGGCTGTTGACCGAATTACTGTTTACTTTTCCCAGCCTCACAGGGGTTATAAGGCAAAAAAGAGCAAAAAACTGGGATTATTAATTAAATAGGGTTTCTGCATACGACTAGGTTCTTGAAACAAACCATAGAGCCATTCTCAGCCGATTTTCGTCACCCAACGGGGTGCTTGAGACAATTCGCCTTCCCTGAGGGAAGGAAAATTAAATCAGGAAAACGCTGCTTTGGGGATGCCGAAAAAGCAGCCGGAAAATATCAAAAGAAATTTACTTTTCTAAGCGGAGATTAGTGCCACTGCTATCGGTGCGATAAACCCAAGTTTTTTGCTTATCAGTCAGAATAATTCGCCATCCTGGCACCAGCGCTTGAGTACATAATGCTCCCGGTTTAGCTAATCCTAAACAACCATCGGGCCAGGTTTGTGGTTGTGCTGCTTGAATTTGCAAGCGATTAACGGGTATCTTGGTTTTCTGACTCAAATGTTGACGGACAGCCTCGATGACCGAATTAGGTGGCTCAGGAGATGCTAAACTGGGTGGCACTGAGAGGAGAGAAAGCAGACTCATTAGCATGAAAATGCCAGTTGATACCCGAATTATTCTCGTTTTACCGATTTGTCCTTGCCAGTTCTGGCTAAAATTATTTCTAGATATCATCTTTAGTCTTGCCTCTTTTCTGGGAGTGATAGTCCGAGGGAATCTTCCTTTTTATTATCAGTGTCAGATCCCCCCGCCTATCGGCACCCCCCTTATCAAGGGGGGCAGGGGGGATCGAAGCTAAAATCCATTTTTAATTTAATTATAACCAGCTACTTATGTTCCTGCTCTGGTTTTCGAGCAGCGGCAGCAGTCAATGTCGGTTTTCGTTGTCATCTCCTGAAAACTTCCGTCTCTTTAAGTGGCGATGGCGATTAAAATAGATGAGGATGAACTATCTTAGATGGATGGACTTATGTTATCTTTTTTCCTCCGTTGGTTGATTACCGCCGTCTCTTTATTGATTACAGCGCGAATAGTACCCGGTATAGAAATTAAAGATTTTACCGTGGCTTTGATAGCTGCTGTCGCTTTGGGTTTAATTAATGCTATTATTAGACCCCTGTTGATTCTTTTTACCCTGCCTTTAACTATTTTAACCCTAGGGTTATTTATTTTTGTGGTCAATGCCATTTCCTTTTCTTTAGCCTCCTATTTTATCAGTGGCTTTGAGGTAAAATCATTTTTTGCCGCTCTATTCGGTTCGATTGTGGTTTCGATCATTTCAGGAGTTCTCAATGGTTTTTTTGTTGAATAAAGTGACCAATAATTCGGTTGTTTAAAACAGCTTGGCTTACTCTGATCTAGAGACGTTGTTATAACAATGTCTCTCTATTTTTTGGAGATGAGGAAATCTCTACTGATTTGCTCTGGCTTTTGTCGTTAAGTAGCTGGTTATAATTAAATTGAAGATGGGTTTTGGGTTCGATCCCCCCTTAATCCTAGGGTTGATTCATCCTAGGGTTGATTCATGAATCAACCCTACCCTTAATCGATCTTTAACAAGGGGACATCTCAAAGTTTTTAACACCTACCTACTTAAAAATCAGGAAAATTTAATCCCAAGATTTCCATCTCAAGCACCGAGAGCAAGTTCCATTACTATTAGAATAGTAACTTTTTGTGAAGATTTGGTTAACCCGGATGATCCGAGGGGACAAAACAAATATAATCATCTTAACCATCTTTCCAGACAGCATAACTACAAGAGTGCAGAATGGAATTGTTGAGCTAAGGAGATTAACTAATCTCAAGTCAATTTTTCTCGTCTGTGTTGGCTTGAGAGACACAATCATCGTCGCAAAAGTTTTTTTCATTCAATTTAGAGGTTTTAAAATGACTAATAATCAGGAAAATCTTAGTAAAGAAAACCCAATTTATACAGTTCTCAGTATCGGTCAAAGAGGAGCAGGAAAAACAGTTTTCCTAGCGGCATCTTATCAGACTTTAAAAAATCCAGCAACTTGGGGAAATCAGGCTAATATTGTCTTCAGATCTCAAGAGGAAGAAAGTGAAGAAGATATTGAAAAAATTCTCAATTATGTCGCTAGAACAGGTCAATATCCCCCCGCCACTTTAAAAATTAGTAACTTTGATTTTAGTTTAGAGAAAAAAAGCGGTGATCAATCGGAGAAAATAGCGACAATTCGCTGGTGGGATCTACCGGGAGAAAGTTGTCAAATCTATAATTTAGCTTTTGTCAATATGGCTTTACAGGCTAATGCTTGTTTACTGTTTTTAGAGGCAGCAAGTTTATTAAATGATTCAGACAAGCATAACAATTACCTGAAAATTTTTCAAACCTTGATCGAGATAATTAACTATAATAAAAATAGGTTTAATTTAGGCATTATTATCAGCAAATGCGATCTAGTTTTTTCCGACCAAAAATCTTGGCAAAACCTACAATTAAAAGTCCAAAAATTAGAGCAAAAACTGCGAGACCAAAAAGTTAATCACCGTTTTTTTTACTCAACAGTTTTAATTGATTCCCAACAAGGCACGCTGCAAGCAAATCAAGCTTTAGACTCCCTATCTTGGTTATTGTCTCAAATCGATCAACAACTGGTAAACTTTTCCTAAACGACCAGCACTATATCCGAACTATTTACAGAAAGATTAGCCAAAAAATCTCTCAAAAATCTGCTGACTTTCTTATAGCAGTTATCTTAACGGTGAGAAATGTCGTCAAATAAGTAGTAGTGCAAAATTAATTTCCTAGTCGAGACTCCGAGACTCCGAGACTCCGAGACTCCGAGACGGGAGACAGCTATTAGGTATCGGATTTGGGTTTTCAGTTCTCTGTTTGCTCACATCAGCAGAAGTCTTACGGAGTAGTGGCTTAGATGTGTAATTAATTTTGCTTAGGCCTAAAAACTAGAAACAAGACACAATTGTGTTAAAATTATTTATAATAGCGCACAAAAGTGCTTAAAGGTTACAGATCATGTCCTTGCTCGTTGAACAACTGATTTATAGCAGTTTCTCGCAACTGGGATTTAAATATATCGCTAGTGCCAATGTCCCCCTAGGGATTCAACAGTTTTTTTATCAACATATAGTCTCTCAGTTATGGGACACCTATAATCCTCCAGATAGTAAATTTAAAGGAGTCTATATCTATCAAATTGACTCCCATAACACCCTCTTTGGTTGGTTAATTAACGATGGTAAGGATGAATTTGGTCGTGGGGATATACCTTACTTTCATTGTTATTATTTACAGGAACTACTCGACTCGAAACAACTATTTAAAATTCTTGCCTGTCTAGAAGCAGGTCCCCTAAAACGTATTGCCAGAGATGAGGCTAAAATCTCCCTTGAACCCTTAACTTTAGCCGACAATTATCAGGCAAATGCCTTTGAATTAGGGATTAAACTTTCTAAAGATATTCGTCTGTTTAGCCACCAGCAACTGCGAGAAAAAAAAAACCTGCAATGGTTTATCTCCTCGAAAGAAACCAAAGAACGACCACATCCCACCGATAATAACTATGATAACTCTAAAAATACCGTACCTAGTCAACCAAATTATCAGGTAGAAATTGCCAAAATCCTGCAAGAATTAGCCGAAAAACCGCTCGCTATTGAGGGGATCATGCTTGTTTCTCCCCAGGGTCAACCTTTGACTGATTCCATCGGCATGGAACACAATAGTGCTTTAATCTTAGCAGGAACAATGGTCTATCTTGTCAATAACACAAAAGAGGAATTAAGCTGGTCTGATCTGGAACAAATTGCTGTTCGCAGTCCCCAGGGTCATCTGATCTTAACCCCTTGCAGTGACCAAGCTTTTCTTTTAGTGAAAACTGGCAAAACGATCACGGGATTGTTAGAGGTAGAAATCCAAAAAACTCGCTCAAAATTAGCAAAAATTCTCGCTATCTCTAACCCCACCCCCCAAACCCCCCTGTTAAATCCCACAGTTAATCCCCTCCTTGATTCCGTTGTAGAAGAATTCGAGATCGTCCTCGAAACCGAAGATAATAACAATGCAGATATTCGTTACTAGGGTAGAACCTTACAGTAATCAGTAATCAGTCCTGATGAAAAAATTTTCACCCCCACAGATGAAAGAGGTTTCCTTCCCTAAACCCTACACCCTGATCACTAAAAACCGATGAACCAATTAAACTTAGAAGTTGCGGGAAAAAAAGAACGTTTAGATGCTTGGATGGGGTCACAATTGCCCGATTTATCGAGATCGAGACTGCAAAAACTGATAGAACAGGGATATATACAGTTAAATGGTCAAATTTGCACCAATAAAAATACTAAAGTTGCTCAAGGCGATCGCCTAAAGATTACCATTCCCGACAGTCAACCCCTGCAATTAAGCGCCGAGGCGATCGAGCTTGATATTCTTTACGAAGACGAATATCTGATTATTATCAATAAACCTGCCGATTTAGTGGTTCATCCGGCCCCCGGCCACGAATCGGGAACCTTGGTTAACGCTTTACTGCATCACTGTCCAAATTTAGCCGGAATTGGTGGAATTCAACGCCCCGGTATAGTTCACCGTTTAGATAAGGATACCACGGGCGCGATCGTTATTGCCAAAACCGACCAGGCCCATCAACACCTACAGGCACAATTAAAAACCAAAACTGCCCGCCGGGAATACATGGCCCTTGTCCACGGTGTCCCCAAAAGCGAAACAGGTACAATTGATCTGCCGATCGGTCGTCACCGCAGCGATCGCCAAAAAATGGCTATTATTGCCGTGGAAAAAGGCGGTAGAAATGCTGTCACTCACTGGCAAATCAAGGAAAGACTAGGCAACTACACCTTAATGGAATTTCGCCTAGAAACTGGCAGAACTCATCAAATTCGCGTTCATAGCAGCCACATCGGTCATCCGATTCTTGGGGATCCCCTCTATAGTTCCGGTCGTTCCATCGGAATTAATCTACCCGGGCAATTACTCCACGCCTATCGTTTAATCTTAATACATCCGGTCACGGGGGAGAGCCTAGAAGCGATCGCTCCCTTACCCGCTATTTTCCCGAAAGTTTTAGCTATTTTACGGCAGAGAAACCCCTAGCGCACAAATTGCGGCATAATCTCCGCTGCTGTCCATAATCCGTAGATACCGCGACGATGCAGGGAAACCCCCGCTTTCAGATAACCAAAAGCTGGCCCACAGACATTAGCCGCCATACTGGTTTCATCACCTAAAGTGAAGGTATGGGTAGAAATTTTGCCTTCAAAAGTCCGCCCCGTGACTTTAACATTGGTACTTAAAGGCTTTTTCGGGTTGCGCGTATCCACCACACCCCCGACGGAAACCCGCTCGCGTCCACAAATTCCAGCCAATTCCAGCATAATATCGTCCGCGTGTTCCATGTTTTCGAGGCTGAGAATGCCATTGGTTTTATTTAACAGCATTTCCACTTCCGCGTCACTCATCTGGTGGGCTGTTTCTGGGTTGTAACCGGGTAAATGGGCGATATCTTCGCGAATAGTGGCACGATAAGCCTCCCAGTTGGCAATTCCCACACCAAAGGTAATTTTAACGCTATGAATCTCTGCATAACTCTGGGCAGCTAGGGCAGCGGCCGCAGTTAACAGTCCGGGGGTAGCACCGCAACCGGTCATGTAGGTGATGCCAGCGGCTTCTAGGTCTGCTTGTAGTGCTAAGATTTGTGCCATGGCGCTGGTACGTTTGAGAGCATCGACTAAAACCCCGCGCCAACCTAAGCGAATGAAAGTTTTAGCGATATCGGCCATGAAATTGTTAGGTAAATTCGGTAAGGCGAGAAAATAGCCTTCTACATCGGCAGTTTTGATTAATTCCTCGATACTGTTCTCGCTGAGACTGCCGTAATTTTCCAGATAACCGATCGAACCCTGGTCATGATAAATTTTGTTACAGGTATTGACATCTAGACCGTCTTTGTGGTAAGCAAAACCGGCTTTGTCGGCGGCGGCAGTCCAAAGCATTTCCTGTTTGGGGGCGAGAATTCTAGCGGCAGCCTGTCCCAAACCACCAAAACCTAAAACACCGATCCGAAGGCGATCGCTGGCTATTTGTTTATTCATATTTGTTCTGATTCCTATAGACAAAATTCTATGATCTCGGCGGTCGTGGTTCGCCGTTGCATCTCCTTTATTTTCAATTTATCGCTTCAGGTCGTCTTTTTTGTGTAGTTTTGTTAAATTATGCCTACTAGGTTAAGGTTCGCCCTTGACGATGAAGAAAAGTTACGGGAAACTTACAAAAAATGAAAGTGGTTGGCTCAGATAATATAAAGTTTTGCTAAAATTTTAACCAGATTGCTACGATTAGCAAACTATCGTAAATTAAAACGATAGGGAGCTTTGCAAACCCCAGATCACGCCGAGAAGAGCTATGAGCATGGAAAGCCTAGAGTTTATCATCTATCCCGATGGTCGCGTCATGGAAAAGGTGACAGGCATAGTCGGTTCATCTTGTCAAGAGGTGACGGCGGCGATCGAGGCACAACTCGGGCAGCTGATGTCTCAAGAGAAAACCTCGGATTATTACCATCAAACCGTCAGCCAGTCAGAGAAAGTCAGCAACGCAGCCACTTTTAGCGACTGGTAATTTTTCATTTTTCCCAATCCCTTTATTTAAGCCACTGAAAAGCCATGTCACACTTTAGCAATATCAAAACCAAAATCCGCGATCTATCCTACCTAAAAGCCGCCCTCAGCGATATGGGGATGGAATGGAAAGAGGGTTCCCACCCCGTCAAAGGTTATCAAGGTCAAACTTTAAGCGCAGAGGTGGTAATTGAACAAGATAACAATTACGATATCGGTTTTCGCTGGAATGGTAACGAGTACGAGTTAGTTGCCGATTTACAATACTGGCAACAACCCCTAACCGTAGAAGGATTTTTAAGAAAAGTAAATCAAGGTTATGCCTACCACACCATTCTGGCAGAAACTGCTAAACAGGGTTTTCAGGTGGCAGCACAGGAAAAAAATACTGATGGTTCCATTCGTCTAGTGGTACAACGTTGGAGCGCCTAATGGCTGATTTTTCTCCCGAACGCTCTGGTTTTGAACCAGAGTTAGGGGGATTCCTAAGAGATTCCCCCGATCGCACTGGTTTTGAACCGGAATTAGGCGGTTTACTGCGCCAGAAAGCGGTTTACGTCGATGAGGTCACTTGTATTGGTTGTAAACACTGCGCCCACGTTGCCCCCAATACCTTTTTTATTGAAGGCGAATACGGTCGCTCTCGTGTCTATAATCAGGACGGTGACGAAGAAGAAATTATTCAAGAAGCGATCGAGACTTGTCCGGTTAACTGTATTCACTGGGTTAATTATAATCAGTTGTCATCCCTTGAGGAAGAACGCAAACATCAAGTGATTAAACAGTTAGGTTTTCCTCAGATTCACAAGAAATTTAGCCCCGCAGATTTAGACATTTAGGGTGGATAGGTCTAGCCTAATCCACCTATTATTTCCTAGCAGTCATGGCAGCGGTTCTCGATCGAATCCGGTACAGTTCTCAGGGGAAATAATCCTAAGTAGCTAGGTATTGAAAACTTTCAGATGCCCCCCTTATTAAGGGGGGATTAAGGGGGGATCGGCACCCCCCTTATCAAAGGGGGATTAAGGGGGGATCGGCACCCCCCTTATCAAGGGGGGCAGGGGGGATCGAACCTAAAATCCATTTTTAATTTAATTATAACCAGCTACTTATCTCGGATTTTAACGACAATGAATACCCAACTGATTGATTCTCTCGCGCGAATTATTCTCTCTCTCTCCGAGGAAGAAAGAGAGTTACTGAATCGAAAAATTGAGAGCGAACAACGGGAAAATTTGCAGACTAACGCTCAAATTTTGGATTTAGAAACCCGTGTCAAGCAATACGAAAATCAATATCGCATGAGTTCGGAAGAATTCTATCCTAGATTTCGTTCTGGTGAGCTAGGGGACGCTATGGATTATTTCGAGTGGAATGTTTATTATGAAATGCTATTGGCAGCTAGAAAAGAGATAAGTTTACGATCAAATTAGATGGAGATAGCCGATTATATTCCCCTAGTTAAAAGGAAATTATCTGAGAGTTCGATTGTGAACTCTTTCGCGATTGTCGATGAAAGAATTTTATTCGATCAAGGTTATTTCCGAGAGAGAATCCTTCGATTTCAGGACAACAACTGTATAAAATTGAACCACTGAGATAAATCATGAACCCTAGAGTTAAAGAAGTTATCCCTTTGCCAAACTATCAATTACAACTCATCTTTACTAATGAAGAAAAGAAAATTTATGATTGTTCACCACTGCTCGATTTTGGCATCTTTCAAGAACTTAAAAACAAACAGTATTTTAATCAAGTAAAAATTTTAGATGGTACGATAACTTGGCCGAACGAACAAGATATATGTCCTGATACTCTCTATCTTGACTCCATTTCCCAAACCTAGAACAGTTCGATCGAGGAAACCCGACAACTTCGCATAAAATTTAGGAAGCATGAAAAGTAACGCTCCCACTGATCAGATGTTCTTTCGCTACAGCCTTTCTCAGAAAGATGAGGTTAGTTATTGTTGCTAAAATACTTGATGAGTAAGGATTACTCTGTACTTCATCTCTAGGAGAAAGAGTGAGAAATTTTCTACTTACCCGGTGATTGCTGTGGGGAGGGAAAAGTTAGAGGCAATCGGGGCAAAATGATAAGTATTTTATATGCAAATACCTTCAATACTTAAAAATATTTAAATTTACAATTGGTAATATTTATTTTTACTCAAGAATTTATT
>NZ_JADBVM010000296.1:0-7943 GCF_020244875.1 Microcystis sp. M44BS1 | reverse complement strand
CTTTCCGAAAGTCCTTGACTTGTTTTAGTTTTTCTATTAAGCTCAACATATCTTTCAAAAGTTGGCGGTCACTTCTCATTTTACCTGATAGTGATCGCTTTTACTTTTGATATTCTGATGGGAGAATGAAACAGCCCTACCTTGATAAGGGGGGTGTCTGAAAACTTTTAACACCCCTGCTTAAGTTATAGTTTTAAGTATTTAATTGACTAACAAAGACTAGAGAAGGAGCAAAGGGAAAAAATGTCAATTACAATGATAATGTGATCAACGATAATAATTATGACTTTACTGGCGAAATCTTTAGAGGAACTGACCGACTGGGTAAAAGACCAGGGACAACCCGCTTATCGGGGTAAACAATTACACCAATGGCTATACGAAAAAGGGGTGCATTCTTTGGCGGATATTTCCGTATTCCCCCAAGAATGGCGCAGCAAGCTGGCGGATTATCCTATCGGTCGTTCCCTTATACATTATCGCAGTGTAGCAGCCGATCGCACTCGTAAATATCTGCTAAAACTGGCCGATGGTTTAATTATCGAAGCGGTGGGAATTCCTAGTGAAAAAAGATTGACAGTCTGTGTTTCTTCCCAAGTGGGTTGTCCGATGGCCTGTGATTTTTGTGCCACGGGAAAAGGGGGGTTTACTCGTAATTTAAAAGCCTATGAAATCGTTGACCAAGTGTTAACAGTACAGGAGGATTTTCAACAGCGAGTTAGTCATGTGGTATTTATGGGGATGGGGGAACCTTTATTAAATATTCCCGAAGTGGTGACAGCGATTCATTGCCTCAATCAAGATGTGGGTATCGGTCAGCGTTGTTTAACGATTTCTACGGTGGGATTGCCCCAGAAAATCAAGCAACTAGCAGAACATAATTTACAAGTAACTTTTGCTGTTAGTCTCCATGCTTCTAATCAACAAGTTCGAGCCAAATTAATCCCCAGTGCCGACCATTATCCCCTAAGTAATCTGATTCAAGATTGTCAGGAATACGTTAAAATCACGGGACGAAGGGTGACATTTGAATACATTCTTTTAGCGGGAGTGAATGATTTACCCGAACACGCAAGGGAATTAGTCAAACTGGTAAAAGGGTTTCAATCTCACGTCAATTTAATCCCCTATAATCCTATTCAAGAGGTGGATTATCAACGGCCTGATGAAAAGAGAATTAAGGCTTTTAAAACTATTGTAGAACAGGAAAAAGTCGCCGTTACTGTCCGTTATTCGAGAGGTTTAGCGGCCAATGCGGCCTGTGGACAATTGCGATCGAGTGTCATGATAGAATAAACGGCTGTAAATCGGCCATTAACTAGATTGCTAGTCTCCCTGCTAGGCTAAACTAGAGAACTATAACATCAATGTCGGAGCCATTTCGATGCAAAGTCTCTCTAGTGCCAAAGAAAACCGCCTTTTTGTCTATGAAGTCGTCGGTTTGAGTCAAAATGACAAGACTGATAACCTAGATTATTCTATCCGTAAGAGTGGCAGTGTCTTTTTAACCGTTCCCTATAGCCGCATGAATCAAGAAATGCGTCGGATTACCCGTTTAGGCGCTCGCATCGTCAGCATTAAACCCTTAAACGCTGCTGCGGCCGAGTAGTTGAAAAAATAATTATCGCTAATATCTGTCCCCCGCTCTTGTCCTCATCAGGCCAACCAGGGGGATTTTTAGCATAAATGGGGAAAAGTAGCATAAATCTTAATAAAAAGTAAAATGCTGCAAATGTAACAGATTTTAACCAGAGAGTTGAGCTATTTTCAAGGAAAGGATAAAAGCGATGTCTGTGGTTTTTTTAAGATAACTCTCAATTAGTCCTAGGTGTAGTGTACCGATGGTAGGCTAAACTATGGAACGATTATCGTGACTTGAGTTGGGAGTTATATTTAATGTACAGTCCGAGTACACTAGCGGGAAACCGTTTATTTGTTTACGAAGTGGCGGGTCTCAATCAAAACGACAATACTGACAGCTTGGATTATTCAATCCGTCAGAGTGGAAGCGTGTTCTTCACGGTTCCCTACAGTCGCATGAATCAAGAAATGCGTCGGATTACCCGTTTAGGTGGTCGTATCGTCAGCATCAAACCCTTCAATGGGATTGCCCCCGTAGCAACTGTTTCTAGTGCCTCCACACCACAGCCAATCGCTCAATCATCGCCCGTCCCCGAACAGACCAAGAAAAAGGCCATGACTCAAGCGAAAGAAAAAACAGATATCCCCGTCAACATCTACCGTCCGAATCAACCCTTTATCGGCAAATGTATCGAGAATTATGCTCTCGTTGATGAGGGAGGTATCGGCATCGTACAACACGTCACCTTTGACCTTTCTGGGGGCGATTTACGCTATTTAGAAGGGCAAAGTATCGGTATTATCCCCCCGGGTAGCGATGCTAATGGCAAACCTCATAAATTGAGACTCTATTCGATCGCCTCCACCCGTCATGGTGATAAATTAGACGATAAAACCGTATCCCTCTGCGTGCGTCAGTTAGAATACCAACACCCAGAAACCAAGGAAACGGTTTATGGAGTTTGTTCCACCCATCTCTGTAATGTAGAGGTGGGTGATGATGTGGCTATTACCGGCCCCGTGGGTAAGGAAATGCTGCTGCCGGATGACGAAGATGCCACTATCATTATGATGGCCACTGGGACGGGAATCGCTCCTTTCCGAGCTTTCCTCTGGCGGATGTTCAAGGAACAACACGAAGATTATAAATTCAAAGGTCTAGCTTGGTTGATTTTCGGAGTTCCCAAAACGGCCAATATTCTCTACCAAGAAGAATTAGAGAAAATAGCGGCGGAATTCCCCGATAACTTCCGTCTCACCTATGCCATCAGTCGGGAACAGCAAAATCCCCAGGGCGGCAGAATGTATATTCAACACCGGGTAGCCGAACACGCTGACGAAATCTGGAATCTACTCCAAAGTCCCAAAACCCACGCTTATATGTGCGGACTGAAAGGGATGGAAGATGGTATCGACGATGCTATCAGTGGTGCCGCCGCTAAAAATGGCACCGATTGGTCTGTCTATCAGAAACAACTGAAAAAAGAACATCGCTGGCACGTAGAAACCTACTAAACCAAAAAGGTTCTCTGAAAAATTTTTCGGGTGGGCATTGCCCACCTTTTTTGTTATGGCTTCGGTTAAGATAAGTAGCTGGTTATAATTAAATTAAAAATGGATTTTAGGTTCGATCCCCCCTACCCCCCTTAATAAGGGGGGTGCCGATAGGCGGGGGGATCTGAAAGTTTTTAATACCTATCTACTTAGGTTTTTTAAAAGACCTTTAAAAAGATGAAATTCTCTCGACGCTTTTTTCCCGTTTTCCTTGCCCTCTGCTTACTGTTTATTTTGCTGCCCCAGGCCTGGAGTTTTACTAATAGCCAAAAACAAATTCTGGCAGCTTTAAAAACAGCCGAGATTATTTATCTGGGAGAAAGGCACGATAGTCAAGCCGATCATCAGGCACAATTAGCTATTATCGAGTATTTACAGGCCAATAATCCCCAAATAGCCATCGCTTTCGAGATGTTTCAACGTCCTTACCAAATCTATTTGGATCAGTATTTAGCTGGCAAAATTAGCGAAAATCAGTTGAGAGAAAAAAGTGAATACGACCAACGTTGGGGATTTGATTGGGAATTTTACGCCCCGATCCTGCGCTTGGCCAAGGCGAAAAAACTACCAGCTATCGCCCTAAATACACCCACGGAAATCACTAGAAAAGTGGCACGGGAGGGCTTAGAAAGCCTCTCCACCTCAGAAATGACCTACATCCCCCCTAAAAGCGAAATAAACCAGGATAACGAGGAATACCGTCAACAGATCTTAGCCGTTTATGAGCAACACACGGGGGGCAGTAGTCAGGGATTCGATCGCTTTTTTCTGGCACAGGTTCTCTGGGATGAAACCATGGCCGATGCGATCGCTAAATTCTGGCAAGCTCATCCCGACTATCAGATCATCGTCCTAGCAGGAAAAGGTCATATTGCCTACGGTTACGGTATTCCCAGTCGAGTCCAAAGAAGATTAGGCGATCGCGTCAGCCAGCGCTCGGTTTTCTTGGGAGACGCTCCTCAATTATCACCAGCAGAAACCAAAAAACCCGCCGATTATTTTTGGCAAGAGCAAAATTAAGCCAGTCGGAGGTTAGGAAGCAAGAGATGATAAGCTAATACCATTTTTCTTTATTCTTGACAGGTATATTACCCCCCCTTGCCCCCCGACCCCCCCGATGTCGGGGGGGGGCAGGGGGGGTGGGGGGTGAGGGCAATTAACCATCTCTGTCATTACTTTAGAAAAATGGTATAAGAAGCCAGTCTTTAAATTTCGCAGTTAATTTAGTGGCTCTTCTCGACTTTGTGTGATAATTTTTGCTTATGGAATCGTGAAATGCTTATCGGGCAAGACTTTTAGGGCTATTTTGCGGATATTCTATCAGTATAGACCTCGTTTCCACACAGAAACCAGAAGAGCCATTTAGTGGATAATAAGTCTGAAAAACTGAGGCTATTTTATGATTAATTTAACCTGTCAAGATACCGAAACGCTCGATCGCATTTTAGCTGTGACTCGTGCCGTCGGTTGGGGTGGTGCTAAAATCCTCCAATCCTACTACCGGGGTGAACAGGATTTAGCCGTCAACGAGAAGAAAAAAGGCGGACCAGTAACGGCGGCGGATTTAGCGGCAAATAACTATATTTTAGGGGAATTACAAACAAATTTTTCTGATATCGACTTTGGTTATCTGAGCGAGGAAACCCATCAGGGTAATGAAGCTATCCCGAAAGATTGGGTATGGATTATCGATCCTTTGGACGGAACCCGCGATTTTATCAACAAAACGGGAGAATATGCCCTACATATCGCCTTATGTTATCAGGGAAGACCGATCATCGCCGTGGTTGCCCTACCGGATCAAGAAAAACTCTATTTTGCCCAAAAAGGAAAAGGTACTTTTCTAGAAACTAGCGACGGAAATATTACACAGGTAAAAGTTGCCAATAAAGATAAAATTACCGATCTCTATCTGGTGGTTAGTCGTACCCATCGCAACCAACGTTTTGATAATTTATTAAGTCAAATACCCTTCTTGGGTAAAAATTATGTGGGTAGTGTGGGCCGTAAAATTGCCACGATCCTCGAACAAAAATCCGATGTTTATATCTCCCTATCGGGGAAATCGGCAGCTAAAGACTGGGATTTTGCCGCCCCAGAGTTGATTTTAACGGAAGCCGGCGGCAAATTCTCCTATTTTGACGGTCAACCGGTGCGCTATAATCGCGGCGATGTGCGGCAATGGGGTGGGATCATGGCCAGTAATGGTCCTTGTCATCAACAACTTTGTCAGTTGTCCACGGCAATCCTCGCCCAAATTGATGCCACTGTCTAATTTATGCCTCCTAACCGAGAATCAGAGATCGGTAGAATGGAAAAAAACCAGATCGAGCAATGTTACGGTTAAAAACTTGGCAAGGGTTGATTTTAGCAGTTCCGATCGCCGCCGTGGTCATCTTTCTGATCGTGGCCGCCAGTTTCCAGATCAATCAATGGGGTTTGAATTGGATTTGGGCAGTTTTTACCCTGATTTTTGTGGCTTGGCGCTTCCTGTTGGTCAAATGGACGCGCCCAGTAGTCGGGGAAATTGAAGCCACCATTGGGGAAATTAAGGCAGAATTAACCCCTCCTGAGGGTGATTCCGGGGGCAATGTCGAGGAAATTATCGAGAGGATTATCGTCGAGGCCCGCAATGATCGGCCGGTTTGGGAAGATTGGGCGACTTTTTGGCAACGCTGTCAGGATTTGGTCAGTGCCATCGCCCATATATATTACCCCGATGTCAAGTACCCCTTATTAAATATTTACATTCCCCAGGCCTACGGTTTAATTCGGGGAACCGTGGATGATAGCGATCGCTGGATGCAGAATCTTTCCCCGGCCCTGAATCAAATCACCATCGGCCAAGCCTATCAGGCCTACGAAGTTTATCAAAAATTGCAACCCTCGGCCCAGAAACTTTGGCAGGTCTGGAATTGGGCGCAATGGGTAATCAATCCCGCCGCGGCCGTGGCTAAAGTGGCTAGTCAAAAGTACAGCGATCGAGCGGATCAGCAATTATTGGTCAATTTGGGGCAAGTTTTGCGGGAAAATGCCCTGAGAAATCTCTCTCGCCAAGCGGTGTTACTCTACAGTGGCAGTAATCTCGCCCCCACTCTCCCCACCAAAACCAAAATCGCCACCACTACTCTCAAGGAAATTCTCGCCCAAGCGGAACCGATCACGGAAATCGATCGCCAACCGGTTAATATTCTGCTGGTTGGACGCACCGGGGCCGGCAAAAGCAGTTTAATCAATACTCTCTTTCGGGCCGATTTAGCCCAAGTGGATCTATTGCCTAGTACCGATGCGATTCAATCCTACCACTGGCAAACCCCAGAAGGGGACGAGTTAATCCTCTGGGATACCCCGGGCTATGAACAGTCAAATCGGGCTGATTATCGGCAAAAGGTTCTTAATTATGCCAAAAACGCCGATTTATTGATTCTTGTCACCCCCGCCCTCGATCCCGCCCTGGCCATGGATGAGGCTTTTCTTAAAGATTTGCAACAAACTATTGACAATTTACCAGTTATAGTCTGTGTTTCTCAAGTCGATCGCCTGCGTCCGCTGCGAGAGTGGCAACCCCCCTATAATTGGCTGACGGGAGAAAGTCCTAAAGAAGTCAATATCCGCGAATGTTTGCAGTATCGGGCGGAATTATTCGAGGATCTCTGCGATCGCATCTTGCCGATGGTCAGTCAACAGCCGGATAGAGAAGCTTGGGGGGATGAGGAGTTATCAATCGCTTTGCTGGGGGCAATTTCACCCGCAAAACAGTTGCGTTTAGCCCGTTTTTTAGCGGATTTAGAAACTCGAACCCTGGCAGCGGCGAAAATAATCGATCGCTATACTTTACAGATGGCCACGGGACAAGGTTTAACGGCCCTATTAAAAAGTCCTATTCTCGGTTTTATCTCCACTTTAGCCACGGGAAGACCGACTTTAGCCTATCTTTTAGCTGAACAAATTCCTGTGGAACAATTACCAGTAGCGATCGGTAAATTACAGATGGCCTACGAGCTTTCTTCTCTCTTAAATACGGAGAATAAAAGTTTTGATTTATTGGCACTTTGGCCAATACTATTAGAAAATTCTAGCACTGCCGACAGGGAAGCTTGGGCTTGGGGTCATGCTCTGGTAGAATATTGGACAAAGAACCTATCGATCGAACAGTTCCGGTCAAGTTATCAGGGGTATTTAGAAACGACAAAAACAGGCCTGTAGCCAGATTAATTAAGCTAAAACTTTCTTCCTCTTTAAAAGTATAGGAGAGTGGGGAGGAGAGGTTTCTGGGGTTGAGATTTCTGGCCTTTGTACTAAAATTACCGATTTTGGAAGAGCCAAAGAAGCGCTGGGATATTTTGGGTTGTTAACTTCCTCTGTCTCATTTTTTGAATCACTGGTCATAACTAGACAATTAGTAGTGGTCTCTGTTCATTACCTTTTTGCAGTATTAATTGAGTATCTTCCTCTGTCTCAGTTTTAGCATATAAAGCCATGAGTTTTAATCCTTTACGAATGACTTCAGACTCTGTTAAGTCTAGCTCTTTAGCTATTTCTTTAAGATATTCAGAGTCCTTTTGACTAAGATTTACTCGAAATTGTCTGGTGGCCATTTTTTTTTGTTAATTTAGTGAATTATTGATTATATCGATGGTGGTATCTGTAAGGTCGAGAAGAGCCATTTTTACCATCGAGGGCTATAGTAGGGTCAATTCATGAACTATAGTAGGGTCAATTCATGAACTATAGTAGGGTCAATTCATGAACTATAGTAGGGTCAATTCATGAACTATAGTAGGGTCAATTCATGAACTATAGTAGGG
>NZ_JADBVM010000295.1:0-12666 GCF_020244875.1 Microcystis sp. M44BS1 | reverse complement strand
TATCATACTTTGTGCTTTTTGTCAAAAAAACTTTTTTTTTGCAATAAAACTACATAAAAAAAAGATCATCGTTGTGGGTGAAATTGACTGATTTACCCGTCTTAATTAGGATCACCTTCTAGGTGTGGCAAGGGTTTCAACTATTGCTGCCCAAAAAAGCACAGAACAACCCATTATGAAATTCTATCAAATCGCTGTAACCGGCATAACATCGTTGTTAAATAAAAATCTTTCTCAATTAATTCTTAAGAATTTGTAAATATTGCGGAATGTTAATTTAAATATTCTCAAGTTTTTGCAGTCAATAAATAACTTTTGCTTATTTTTGACCAACATTGGGTTAGAAGTCAGGAGAAAGGAGTCAGGAGTCAGGAGTCAGGAGTCAGGAGATAGGAGACAGGTTTTAGGTGTTGGGGGTTGGGGTTTTGGGGTTTTGGGGTTTTAGTTCAATTTCCCCACTTCCCCACTTCCCCACTTCCCCACCTCCCCAATTCATAATTCATAATTCATAATCCATAATTCCCACTCCCCCCACACCCTACACCCCACACCCCTCTCCCATTCCCCGATAAATGCCAAAAATCCAGCTTAAAACCCCAAAATCCCCACATCTTGCCGCCATGGTAGCACTCGATCGCAGCAGTCTCGGCGGTATTTGGACCCTATCCGGTTATGAACGGGAATTAAACAGCCCCAACAGTGAATTATTAATTCTTACCCTAGACGGGGAGGACGAAACCCTAATCGGATTAGCTTGTTTTTGGGCAATTCTCGAAGAAGCGCATATTACCCTCCTGGCAATTTATCCCGACTATCAAAGACAAGGATTAGGAAAACTGCTTCTCTACAAACTGCTTGAAAAGGCTGTACAAAGACAACTGGAAAGGGCTACGCTAGAGGTGAGGGTATCGAACCAGTCAGCGATCGCACTCTACGAGCATTTTGGCTTCCGCGTCGCTGGAGAGCGTAAAAATTATTATCCGCAAACTGGCGAATCAGCCCTAATTTTCTGGCGCAACGATCTACAAACAGCCGCTTTTCAGGAACAATTAAGCAAGTGGCGACAAGAAATCCTCTCAAGACTGGCACGGGGAGAGTGGCAATTAGAGGAAGAAAGCAGAGCCAAAATAGATACCATGGGGATGCAATGATTACTTACCAGCTTAAATCAGGTCGAGGTTAGGGAAAAATGAGGATTTTAGTCTTGGCGTGGGAATTTCCACCGCGATTAGTGGGCGGTATCGCCCGTCATGTCGCCGAACTCTATCCCGAAATCGTCAAACTCGGTCATGAAGTCCATTTAATCACGATCGAATTTGGTCAGGCCCCCAGCTACGAACTGGTGGAAGGTATTCACATCCACCGCGTTCCCGTCCCCCCCGGCAATGACTTTTTCCATTGGGTGGTCAACATGAATAACAGCATGGGGCAACAGGGCGGCAAAATAATCGCCGAATACGGAAAATTTGACCTTGTTCATGCCCACGATTGGTTAGTAGGGGATGCGGCCATTGCCATGAAACATCTCTTTAAAATACCCCTGATTGCCACTATTCACGCCACGGAATACGGACGTTACAACGGACTGCACACCGACACCCAACGCTATATCGCCGGCAAAGAGGGAACCCTCGTCTATAATGCTTGGCGCGTCATCGTCTGTACCGGCTATATGCGTCATGAAGTCCATCGGGCTTTGGGCGCACCCTGGGATAAGATCGATGTGGTTTATAACGGTATTCGGGCTGAGAAAAAGCAAAGAGACCCTAACTTTGATTACCGAACTTTTCGTCGTCAATATGCCGAAGATTACCAAAAAATCGTCTATTACGTCGGGCGCATGACCTTTGAAAAGGGGGTTTCGGTGTTACTCAACGCTGCCCCAAAAGTCCTCGCTCAGACTGGGGCTAAAACTAAATTTGTCATTATCGGTGGCGGCAATACCGACAAACTCAAACAACAGGCCTGGCATCTCGGTATCTGGCATCATTGTTATTTTACGGGCTTTATGTCCGATGAAAACCTCGATCGCTTCCAAACCGTGGCCGATTGTGCCGTTTTTCCCAGTCTTTACGAACCTTTTGGCATTGTCGCCCTGGAAAGTTTCGCCGCTAGGGTTCCCGTGGTAGTTTCCGATACCTGCGGTTTTCCCGAAGTTGTCCGTCATGGTCAAACGGGAATTGTCACCCGGGTCAATAATCCCGATTCCCTCGCTTGGGGCATTTTGGAGGTTTTAAATCATCCCGAATACGCCCAAGAATTAGCTAATAACGCCTACGAAGACCTAGAAAAACGCTTTCATTGGGCGAATTTAGCTCGTCAAACCGAGACAGTATATGGTTTGGTTGTCCAAGAACGACAACTGGTAGAATGGCGTTAATCAGGGAGCGGTTTTTAAGCCGTCAGCCGTCAGTATTAGGGGTCAGTTTATGTCTTAAAATAACAAAGGCACAACTTAACTTCTCCAAATATGACTATGAAAGCAGCTGAAATTATGACCACGGAGGTGGCCAAGATTAAAGGTTCTGAAACCGTTGCCAAAGCGGTACAATTGATGAGAGAAAAGAACATTAGAACTCTTATTGTCGATCGCCGTCACGATGAAGATGCTTACGGAATTATCACTGAAACCGATATTGTCTATAAAGTCGTCGCTTTCGGTCAAGATCCGCAAAAAGTGCGCGTCTATGAAGTGATGAGCAAACCCTGCATCGTGATTAATCCCGACCTCGGTGTTGAATATGTGGCCCGCTTATTTGCTAATACGGGTATTCGTTTCGCACCAGTAATTAAAGGCGGTTTGCTCGGTGTTATATCCGTTAGCGACATTCTCCATAAAGGTAACGCCGTCGAAAAGCCCCGCAGTCTTGATTTAGAAGCGGAGATTATCAAAGCGAGAGATATTGCCCGGGTAGTCTGTGCTGAAAAAGGGGGAAATTCTCCCGATTGTGCCGCAGCTTGGGATGTTGTTGAGGAATTACAGGCAGAATTGGCACACCAACGCGCTAAAAAACCAGAAAAAACCTATTTTGAGGAATACTGTCAAGAAAATCCCGATGCTTTTGAAGCTCGTATTTATGACACCTAATCTCCATCGGTTTTCGGTATTCTCCGATACCTCAAACTTTTTAATCTGGCAAAAGTAGTGTATAAAGGTTTTATTTGCTAATAATCGAGGAAAAACTATGGCTGATCTATTTGTCATCGCCTATGAGGACGAATTTAAAGCGGAAGAAGTTCGTTTAACTTTGGCTAAACTGCAACAGGAACATCTCATCGAGTTAGAAGATGCTGCCGTAGTGGTTAAAAACAAAGATGGCCAGATTAAACTCAAGCAAGCGGTCAATTTAACGGCAGCAGGAGCCGCTAGTGGCAGTTTCTGGGGATTATTAATCGGAATGCTCTTTTTATCCCCTTTATTAGGGGCCGTCCTCGGTGCTGCTGGTGGCGCTTTGGGAGGTGCTTTAAGTGATATCGGTGTGGATGACAATTTTATGCGCGAATTGGGAGAAACCCTGCAGCCCAGTACCTCTGCTCTCTTTGTTCTCGTCCAAAAAGTTACCCCCGATAAGGTCCTCGATGAAGTGGCCCCCTACGGAGGTAAAGTGTTACGCACTTCTTTGACCAAAACCGACGAAGCAGAATTACAGAAAGTTCTCGACCAAAGAGGTGTTAAACCCGAAACGGTTTAGGATCTGGGTCCATAAAAGCTAGAAAAAGGGAATATATTTCCCTTTTTGCTTTTTGAGCAAGAATGGGTTTAGCATGACCACCACAGCATCCATAAAATAAGAAACAATCAATAATTATTAATGAACTTTAAGCTTCGATCGAGAATAAAAGTGCTTCAGTGTCGTAGTATTTATTCGTTAATCCCATTGATTGCATTCCTAATCTTTCGGTGACACGAATTGAGCGATAATTATCGGGATTAACCACTGCGTAGATAATCGGCATTGTAAGGTGATTAAGCCGTATTATAGAATAACTTTAGCCGCTTCGGTTATGTATCCTTGTCCCCAATAATCGCGTCGTAAATGCCAACCAATTTCGCTATCTGGGGTAGGATAACCGTAGTTATCGGGTAAATTCTGTAAAATTATCGAACCGATAATCTGATTATTTTTTCGATCGATCATTGCCCACCAATCGCTGCCATTACCCTGATTACGAACAGTTGCTAACCTTTCAGAAAAATGGGCATTTAAACTCTCAATATCCGTGGCTAACTGACGAATTCTCGGTAAAAAATAAGTGACTTCGTAATTTTGATAGATCTGAAAAAAAGACTCTTTGTCTGTGGGTAGTTGCCAAGGACGGAGAATTAGGCGATCGCTTTTCATTGTTTTATTGAGCAAATTATAGCAATTCTCTTGCTGAGATTAGGGATTATTGTTGATAAAAAAACTTCTAAATCCCACAGCTAGTAAGGAACCACTTAAGACAGTTATCAATGTCCAAATTTGATTTTTTTGGGTTCCTTCGACTTTCTCTAAGCGTTTATTCATGTCATCAAATTTACTATCAAGAGTTTTAATATCACCTTTAACTTCCGTGAGTTCAATCTTTAAATCGGTAGTATCTTTTTGAACATTTTTGACATCAGCTTTTATTTCCGCTTGTCCATTCTCGATCACCTTCAATCGATTGTCCACCTCAATCAGTCGAGTTTCCGTGGTAGTGAGTCGCGTTTCCACGGTAGTGAGTCGATTGTCCACGGTAGTGAGTCGATTGTCCACCTCAATCAGTCGAGTTTCCATGGTAGTGAGTCGATTGTCCACGGTAGTGAGTCGATTGTCCACGGTAGTGAGTCGATTGTCCACCTCAATCAGTCGAGTTTCCATGGTAGTGAGTCGATTGTCCATGGTGGTGAGTCGATTGTCCATGGTGGTGAGTCGATTGTCCATGGTGGTGAGTCGATTGTCCATGGTAGTCAGTCGATTGTCGATCTCGTTGAATCGATGTTCGATTATCTTCTGTCCATTGAGGATTAAATCTTCTAGTCTTTTTAAATCATTATCCGTAGCAGTGGTGGTAGTCATTGATTAAACTCCTATAATTTCAATTTGCTCTTATTTTTATTATTATAGCCTTTCTTATAAACATGAAGTATGATCGGCTCTCTTGGGTTCGGTGGGTAAAATATATTATAGGATACATTCCTGCTGGCGGTCGCAACGCGCTCGCTACGCGAGATCAACTGGAACGAACCACAAAGACACAAAGGACACAAAGATTGATCGCTTCCAGATAATCTAAACTTATCACATACCTTTTAAAGAGGATTATTATTAGCTATATATTTGCTGCTTGAGCAAATATATTCAGCGAGTATCACTCCCGTTAGAGTGAGATAAGATTAAGACTAACTCTTATTTCTCACCCTAACTACTAGGAAAAACCAGCAATTAAATTAGGCACCTTGGCGCAATTTGTCCAAAACCGATCGATCTTCTAGAGTAGAAGTATCACCGGAAATCTCTTGACCTGATGCTAAAGTTCGCAAGAGACGACGCATAATTTTACCCGATCGCGTTTTTGGCAGTACATCGGTAAAACGGATTTCTCCCGGTCGAGCAATAATGCCAATTTCCTTGACAACGTGATCCTTTAATGCTTGCGCTAACTCCTGACTCGCTTCATAATGTCCCTCGAGAGTCACAAAAGCATAGACTTCTTCCCCTTTAATTTCATCCGGCCGTCCCACCACAGCCGCCTCTGCTACCGCGGGATGGGATACTAAAGCTGATTCGATCTCCATTGTCCCTAAACGGTGGCCAGAAACGCTAATCACGTCATCAACGCGCCCCATTACCCAGAAATAACCGTCCTCGTCCTGACGACTACCATCCCCAGCAAAATAGAGATATTGGCCATCTTTGGGGGCGATCTGTTCCCAGTAGGTATTGCGGAAGCGATCGGGATTTTTATAGACTGTTCGCATCATACCGGGCCAGGGATGTTTGACCACCAGATAACCCCCCTCATTCGCTTGGGTGGGATTGCCCTCTAAGTCCACCACTGCGGCGATAATACCGGGAAAAGGTAGGGTTGCTGACCCCGGTTTGGTGGCAATTGCCCCGGGTAAGGGAGTAATCATAATTCCCCCGGTTTCCGTTTGCCACCAAGTATCGACAATCGGACATTTTTCCTTACCGATAACCCGGTGATACCACATCCACGCTTCCGGGTTAATCGGTTCTCCCACGGTTCCCAGTAAGCGCAAAGAGGATAAATCCCGGCTATTGGGGATGTCTTCACCCATTTTGATAAAAGCGCGGATAGCAGTGGGGGCAGTATAAAAGATATTAACGCGATATTTCTCGATTACATCCCAAAAACAGCCTAAATTAGAGGGACGGGGAACCCCTTCATACATTACCGTCGTTGCACCATTGGAAAGCGGTCCGTAAACGATATAGCTATGGCCGGTAATCCAACCCACATCGGCAGTACACCAGTAAACATCGGTGTCTTTTAGGTCAAAAATCCATTTGCTGGTGACATGGGTGTAGAGATTATAACCGCCGGTGGTGTGGACGACTCCTTTCGGTTTGCCGGTGGAACCACTGGTATAGAGGATAAATAACATATCTTCACTATCCATGGGTTCGGCCGGACAATTAGCAGATACCTGTTTTTGTAGATCATGCCACCAGTAATCGCGATCGGCAACCATATTGATGGGTTCCTTGCTGCGCTGGACAACGAGAACTTTTTCCACACTGGGGGCGCTATTATCGGCTAGGGCCAGATCCACCTGTTCCTTGAGAGCAACGACTTTATCCTTGCGGAAACCACCATCGGCAGTGATTACCACCTTAGCGGCCGCATCATTAAGACGCTCGCGCAAAGCATCGGCACTAAATCCCCCAAAAACGACACTGTGGGGCGCGCCAATTCTGGCACAGGCTAACATGGCGATGGCCGCTTCGGGAATCATTGGCAGATAAATTCCGACCACATCGCCTTTTTTAACGCCTAATTCCTTTAAAGCGTTGGCAAATTGACACACTTCTCGGTGTAGCTGTTCGTAGGTAATGGTGCGGCTGTCTCCCGGTTCTCCTTCCCAGATGATGGCGGCTTTATTACGTCTCCAGGTGGTGAGATGTCTGTCAATACAGTTGTAACAAATATTAATCTTGCCGTTGACGAACCATTTAGCAAAGGGGGGCTGCCAGTCAAGAACCTCTGACCATTTTTCAAACCAATGTAGTTCTTTTTCGGCTAATTGAGCCCAAAAAGCCTGGGGATCGGCCTTAGCTTTGGCGTAGAGTTGCTGGTATTCTTCAAGGCTTTTAATGGTGGCATTCTGAGAAAATTCGGCACTGGGAGGAAACAGCCGATTTTCCTGTAGGATTGATTCGATCGCTATTTCTGTCATACTGGCAAACGAAATAAATTATCTTGCGATCCAGATTACCTTTTTCGGTTCCCCCCGTAACCCCGGCAAGCAATTCTTTAAGGCTATTTTAGAATTACTCGATCCCCAACTAGCGATCGCAATTTAGACCCAAGTGTTACAGAGTTTAAAGTTATGTCACCGATCGAGCGATGAACAGATCGCTGTAAGGTAAACTAACCGATAAACCCGAAATTTAACATGGAGAACACTCGGTAAGGAGTCATAATTCAATGTCTCATAGCGTTAAAATTTACGATACCTGTATCGGTTGCACCCAATGCGTTCGGGCTTGTCCCCTCGACGTGCTGGAAATGGTTCCCTGGGATGGCTGTAAAGCTGCCCAGATTGCCTCTTCCCCCCGCACGGAAGACTGTATTGGTTGTAAGCGTTGCGAAACCGCTTGTCCGACGGATTTCTTAAGCATTCGGGTTTATCTCGGAGCAGAAACCACCCGCAGCATGGGTCTAGCCTACTAGGCCCGGCAATCATTCTGTGTTTAACATTTAGCGAAAACTAATCTTGTTAAGAGGACTAACCAGTCCTCTTTTTTTTGCTATACTCCCTTCGCTAGTTCAAATTTTAGTTAGGGCTGGCTGAAAAAGTAGGGGCGAAGCATTCGGATAGAAAATCTACGGTTTCAGCGATAAGTTATTGCCCGAATGCTTCGCCCCTACAGGGCGCAATCGCCGATCAAGATGCAAGGTTTTTGAGCCACTAGCTTTAAAATCTTGTACCTGCTTCGCCAAACAGGCCCCAAACCCCTTACCTCGTCTATATTTCACATTTATTCAGCAGACCCTAGTTAGGTAATTCCCCAAAAAGTTGACGATATTTTTGCAGTTTTGCCTCCATTTCTACTAACTGCTGATTAGCCTGTTCAGCCCGTTGGCGTTCATTTTCTGCCCGTTGGCGTTCATTTTCTGCCCGTTGCTTTTCCTGTTCCAGTAGTTGATTAATTTCGCTGTAGGACAAGAATTGAGTACCATCAGGACGATAAATTTTTAACTCGTCGGTTAAGTCAAAACGAATGCCTAAACGGGGACTCACCCAATTATTAACCTCACTAACACTGTCTAAACTGTCACCAATTCGCTGCCAAGCTTCTAGACTATTATCATCGGGATCATAGACGTAGTATTCTTGGACTCCATAGCGATCATAAAATAGCAATTTTTTGGCCATTTCGATGGAGGTGTTACTGGGAGAAAGAATCTCAAAGACGACTTGAGGAGCAAGATTATCTTCTTGCCATTGTTTGTAGGAACCTCGATCGCCTTTCGGTCTGCCAAATACTACCATCGTATCAGGAGCGGCAGCAATTTTCGGCTGGCCTTGCACGGGATACCATAACAGATCCCCCGCTACAAATACCCGAGGATCATCGATATATAACCAGTCGATATTCTGCTTAATCGTCACTATCCAGTTAAATTGTTTAGTATTATCTGCCATCGGTTTACCGTCGCTCTCAGGATAGATAATCTCGGTTTTGTTAACTTGACTAACCATGGAAAATACCTGCCGAACTCATTGGGCTATTTTCATTATAAGCTGTTCGTAATTTAAATTGCTTGTTGAGACGAGGCAAGAGGCAAAAGGCAAGACCACCCCGATGTCGGGGGGGCAAGGGGGGGGAGATTCGGCTAATCTAAAAATAAGCGGTTTAAATACGTCTTAGCTTATAATAATTTTGAACTAAGTAAGGAAAAGACCGCTCTTGATTTTAGAACTACAGCAAGTAAATTTAGCTATCCGACGCGGCAGTGCTTATCTGTTAGAAGATATTACTTTTGGCATCAAGCAAGGAGAAAAGTTAGCTATTGTCGGAGCATCTGGGGCAGGAAAAACGACTCTTTTACGATTGTTAAATCGTTTGCAGGAACCCAGCACGGGAAATATTTATTTTCAAGGTAAATCGATTAAGGAAATGCCGGTTATTTCCCTGCGACAACAGATAGTTTTATTGCTACAAGAGTCGAAGTTATTAGGAATGAACGTCCGAGATGCCCTCGCTTATCCTTTGCAATTTAAAAAACTTACCCCTGCGGAAATTAATAATAGAATTGACCATTGGACATCCCTGTTAAAAATTCCTGAACAGTGGTTTGAACGCGGGGAGTTAGAATTATCTTTAGGACAAAGACAATTAGTGGCAATTACCAGAGCTTTGCTATTAGAACCGACCATACTGTTATTAGATGAACCTACGTCTGCTCTAGATACAGGCACGGCCAGCAGGTTATTAGAAGTATTAAATAATCAAAGTTCAATGACGATAATTATGGTCAATCATCAACTAGATTTTTTAGAGGAATTTGCCGAGCGAGTTATTTATCTAGAAGCGGGAAAAATTGGTTCAGATTGCCTTGCCAATCAATTAGATTGGTTAGGGTTAAAAACTCAGTTAATTGACCTAGAAAAATCTCGACAAAGTGACCACTGGTAAGATTAACTTAAAATTGCTGCGCCCTCCTGAAAAACTAATAATTCTCCTGAATTAATCGGTGTCCAAACTTCATTATCAGTTAAGGGAGTAGTGGCAATAATTGCTACTTGATCGCTCGGACTGGTTAAAGCTTGAAAATCAACGCTCACATCTTCATCAATTAAATGAGCAGCGGCAAAAGGATATTGCCGGATTATATAGCTTAATTTTGTCGAACAATGGGCAAAAAAATGTTCACCATCGGATAAAAGATAATTAAAAATTCCTTGACAAGCGATAGAGTTTGTGATAGTTTTTAAGACTTGATAGAGTTGTTCTAGGGAAGGTTTGCCCTGGGGAAAAGTCTCTCGCAGGGTATTAAGAATTAAACAGAAAGCTCTTTCCGAATCTGTGTCCCCAACCGGTTGATAAAAATCTCCCGCAGCCGGTGAGAAATTTTCTAAATTACCATTATGGGCAAAAACCCAATATTTTCCCCACAATTCCCGCCGAAAAGGATGACAGTTTTCTAGTTTAATTTCTCCTTGGGTAGCTTTGCGAATATGGGCGATAACATTGGTAGAATGGATGGGATAGTTTTTAATTAATTCCGCAATCGGAGAAGCGATCGAGGGTTGAACATCAATAAAAGTTCGACAACCTAAACCCTCAAAAAAAGCAATTCCCCAACCGTCTCGATGTTCGTCGGTTTTTCCTCCCCGCGCACAAAATCCCTCGAAGGAAAAACAGATATCCGTGGGGACATTACAATTCATGCCTAGAAGTTGACACATAGTTGCTTGAGTTTGAATATCAGATGCCGGCAAAATTACTTACTGCCAGCAGCCGTGACAGAAGACAGGAGAATTTCTTCCAGCTGCCTCTTGCCTATCCTAGCTAAGAAATTAATCTGGCACTAAGTAGGTAGGTGTTAAAAACTTTCAAACACCCCCCTTATCAAGGCTGACAGGGGGGATCAAACCCCCCTTATTAAGGGGGGATTAAGGGGGGATCAAACCCCCCTTATCAAGGGGGGATTAAGGGGGGATCAAACCCCCCTTATCAAGGCTGACAGGGGGGATCAAACCCCCTCAAGGTAGGGTTGATTCATGAATCAACCCTACTATGAATCAACCCTAGGGGCAGGGGGGGGGGAGATTCGGCTAATCTAAGAAAAAGCGGTTTAAATGCGTCTTAGCTTACAAGCTAGAAGAACAGCAAGTTTTCCATTTTTGGGCGATAGAAAGGATTAATGCTTTTTCTGCTTGGGGTAAATTGGCAGCCTGTCGGTCGATTATATCCCTTAATTCCCTGATAATCCGTTTAAGAGCGAGTTTTCTAGTCTCTTGGGAGTCACTTCTCTGTGCTAAAGCTATTTCTGCGATAACTCGATTTAAACTGCTGATAGCTTGCCAAGTTTGCGGACGTAATGACGGTTCTGCGGCAATAGGGGCAACCTCCAGGGAAGCGATACTATCGAAAGTTGCTGCCTGACTAAATCGGTGTAAAGTTTGGGCGAGACTATACATTTCTTCCCCGTAAGCGAGGGAACGTACCACAGCAAAGGCTTTTTCGGCTTTTTCGGTGTCCTGTTGGTGAAGATACCAAAAACCGGCGGCGGCGGCGCGAGCAGGAGTATCTAGACGGATTTGGCTGTCAGACCAAGAAAACAGTTTCGCCGACGCGGACGCATATTTTAACAATTGCCAATCGGAGGGATTTTCTGCCAGACGGGAGACCCGATAGATAATTTCTGCCTCTGGGAATTGCGGTAAAACGCGATTAACGGCGGCAAGGACAGGAATAAACTGGCGGCTGTACCGAAGGTATTGATTGAGGTTATTAATAGCTGTTTCCCAGTCTTGCTGTAACCATTGTTGTAGAGTCGAGGTTAACCCCGGCAGCGGTAGAAGGGTAATACGGGGAAAAAGTCGCCCTTGAGGGCCCGCCAAAAGCCCGATTAGCCAATTATCAAGACGGAAAAAGGCGAATATAAACACCCCGCCCAACACCCCGCCCGACACCCCGCCCCACACCACGCCCCACACCACGCCCAACACCACGCCCCACACCACGCCCGACACCACGCCCCACCACGCGCCCGACGCCACGCCCCACACCACGCCCGACGCCACGCCCAACGCCACGCCCAACACCACGCCCCACACCACGCCCAACACCGCGCCCCACACCGCGCCCCACCCCGCGCCCCACACCGCGCCCCACCCCGCGCCGAACACCACGCCCGACACCACGCCCAACGCCACGCCCCACACCACGCCCAACACGCCCGACACCACGCCCCACCACACCACGCCCGACACCACGCCCAACACGCCCAACACGCCCCACACGCCCGACGCCACGCCCAACACCGCGCCCCACCCCGCGCCGAACACCACGCCCGACACCACGCCCGACGCCACGCCCGACACCACGCCCCACACCACGCCGGACACCGCGCCCGACGCCGCGCCCCACACCACGCCGGACACCACGCCGGACACCACGCCCAACGCCACGCCCGACACCACGCCCAACGCCACGCCCGACGCCGCGCCCCACACCACGCCCACCCAATTAACAGAAAGTCCTAAATTTGCTGCTATGCTACAGATAATCAGAGGGGTAATTACAGTTAAGAGAAGACCCTGAATCCCTAGGCGCAATTGTACGGGATGGTTATCGCCGCCGCCTCTCGTTTCCACATACCAGCGCACTGCTTGGGGAAAATAAAACACCCAGTACAACAGCAAAAGATAATCAAAGGGATTCCATAAAGATAAATCGCGTCTGAGTTTAGGGGCGAGATTAATGGTGGGGACGGTGCTTTCCT
>NZ_JADBVM010000294.1:0-16998 GCF_020244875.1 Microcystis sp. M44BS1 | reverse complement strand
GAACAGGTGTTAAGTCAGGTGTCCCGTTCTCTAGAAACTATCTCCCAAAAACAGGTGCAAAGCAATCTCGCTGCCGCTACCAGTATTCTCGCCGGGTTAGTATTAAATCGAGAGACGATTAAAAAAATTCTTCGGAGTGACATTATGAGAGAATCCGTCATCTATCAAGATATTTTAGAGGAAGGCGAGGAAAAAGGACTACAAAAAGGCTTGCAAGCGGGTAAAGAAGAAAAAGCTCGACAAATTGCCCTAAAAATGCTATCTGCTGGTTTTTCTATCTCAGAAATCGCCCAATTTACCGATTTATCCCCCGACGCGATCGAGCAATTACAATCGAGAGACGATTAAAAAAATCCTTCGGAGTGACATTCTGAGAGAATCCGTCATCTATCAAGATATTTTAGAGGAAGGAGAATTATCCGCTAAATTAACCTCTATACCCCGTTTATCAGCCTTAGGATTAAGTGCTGAACAAATTGCCCAAGCTTTAGACTTAGAAATTGAACAAGTACCACAAGTCATTGAGGGACAAAATTGAGGGAAAACGGACAATATTTTCTATCGTCTCTTTCAGTAATAATTTTTGATCATTAATTCCCTACCAGATGCCGCCGCTCCTTGTTTATAATTATTCATGCCATACTGAAGATTCCACTCGATAATCTGGGCAAAATCAAAGAGTTTTCGTATCTCTGGACAATCATCGTAGGTAATTAACCATTTAGCCTGACATTGACGCATATTATCGGCAAAACGTTGATGATCGAAGCTGGTATGTAAATTACCTCTTACGCCGTACAAACGGGATTTTGTGGCACTATAGTAGGGGGGATCGAGAAAGATAAAAACTTCTTTTCCCTCAGCAAATAATAATTCTTCGTAGTCTTGGTTAGTAATTTTTACCGATGCTAATAGGGGCGCAATTTGAGTTAATCTGGCAATTGATGAATCAGTAAATCTACTGGTAAAAGCTGCCTGAGAATACCCCCCCGAATCCACCGTTCCCGAAAAAGTAATCCGATTTAAGATAAAAAAACGCACTGCTTTCTCAAAGTCGGTTAACTTTAAATCTTCCCTTGTCAAATCTTGAAATAATTCCCGTCCGCTATCATATTTCTGTTTAATTTCTGTTATTTTTGCTACCAATAACTCAATATTTTCTTGAGCGCATTGCCAGAAACAATATAAATCATAATTTAAGTCATTAATCCAATAGGTTTTTATTTGTTGTCCAAAGAGTTGCTTAACAGCAAAAAACACAGAACCACCACCAAAAAAAGGTTCTCGATATTCCCTAATATTCACAGGAATTTGCGGCAGAATTTGCTTAATTGCCCGGGATTTCCCCCCCGGATAACGCAAGGGACTTTTAATTTTTGACATTTTATTTACTAATTTACCAGCCACAGTTTGGTTTGGTTGTTGATCACCGAAGCCGCATAACTGTGGCTTGCAACAGTTCGCTGCACTAGGGTTGTTATGCCGCATCAGTTACTACTGTCTGATTCACCCGCGCTGCTAGACCCATTACCCCCTGAAGTCGCCGAGGGATTTGTTAGATTAGGACTAGGTTTAGGAGTTGTCTGAGGAGCCTTTGGAGGTTGGGGACGTAGCTTGGCCACTCCATTCCAACTATGCTTCTCAGTTACAGGTTGACGATGAGTATCAGAGGATTTTTCTTGGCTCATGCTTGTTCCTTTTTTAGTTAAGTTAACTACCGGCGAGGCTCTTCTTGACTGTGTGTGATAATTTTTGATTATGGCATCGTGAAATGCTTATTGGGCAAGACTTTTAGGACTATTTTGCACAAGAAACTATCACTATAGACATCGTTTCCACACAGAAACTGGAAAAACCCCGCCGAATCCATCCCAATTATAACGATTAGCACCATACCTACATCGTTTCCACACAGAAACTGGAAAAACCCCGCCGAATCCATCCCAATTATAACGATTAGCACCATACCTACGACGAAACTGATCCCGGCAGTTGTATCTAGACACATCAATTTTCTGCTTTCAATTTCAGAACCTTCTAATAATATTTTTTTAATATGTGTAGAATTCTCGTCCAGAATATAAATGACTGAAACTACAGTAATCAGAAAGGCAAAAAGTGCAAGAACAAAAAGGATTATCTGTAAAAGGCTTGAAACTCCAACTGTTCTTAGCAAAGTAACCAACAATCCAATAGCTGTAACTGACAAACCTAATAACTGCTTATCACGTTCAAGCCTTGTATTAAGCCATGCACCTATCATTGCACTGTAAAAGGCTTTTTCCTTTGCTTCGTAGTCTTCCTTGTCTGAACTCTCCATATCTTTAGGATTCGCGTAGAGGCGATTGAATGATCAATGCCTCGATATTAGCACCCAGGCCTCTCTGGTATCAATAACGGTTTTGATAACTTCTCTTTGCCCGTTAGATTAACGATCTACTTAACTGTTGGTTTGCGGAATTTGGAGGGAGAGGGAAAATATTCTACCCGTTCATTTTTCAGAGCTTGTGCCATGAAATCGCGCCAAATGGGAGCGGCAAAACCACCGCCGGTGATACCTTTACCTAAAGTACGATTTCGGTCATCTCCAATCCACACTGCGGTGGCTAATTGGGGAACATAACCGACAAACCAGACATTTTTCTCGTTATCGGTAGTACCAGTTTTTCCCGCTGCCGGACGACCGATTTGGGCCGAAGTAGCTGTTCCCCCCTGAATAACTCCCTGTAGGACAGAATTGAGAGAAGCGGTGGCCCAGGGGTCTAAAACTAGCTTCGGTTTGGGTGTATTATCGAGCATGACGTTACCCCGGCTATCAGTAACACGCATGATAAAGGTAGGCTCGGAATGCCAGCCATTACTGGCAAAAGTAGCGTAGGCCCCCGCCATTTCCAGAGGGGTAACATCCACGGAACCCAAAGGTAAAGAGGTGACGGCAATTAAAGGACTCTCGAAACCTAGCAGACGACAGACTTCAATGACTTTATTTATCCCGACACGACGACCAAGAATAACCGCGGGAATATTCAGAGACTGCATCAGAGCGCTACGCAGGGAAACCGGGCCAGAAAAGCCGCCACCGTAGTTTTTTGGGCTATAGAAGCCGCCGGCCTCGCGAAAACGGACGGGAGCATCATTAACCACGGTTTCGGGGGTAAAACGACCACTAGCGAAGGCAGTATAATAAACGAAAGGTTTAAAAGCTGACCCTGGTTGACGACGGGATTGAATGGCCCGGTTTAATTGACTTTTATTGTAATCAACGCCACCGACGAGCGCCTTGACGAAATGGGTGCGGGGATCCACCGCAACTAGAGAAATTTGTAGGTCTTTGGTGCGAATACCGCGACCACGCAAGCTATTATAGGCCCGTTGGATGGTGGACTCGGCCATATTTTGAAAGTCGAGATCGATTGTGGTTTGAATCCGCATTCCCCCTTTAGTTAGGGTTTCTTTGCCAAATTTTTGCCGCAATTCTGCCACCACTGCATCGGTAACGTAGGGTAATTTACTTTCTTGCCAAGCGGTGGGTTTACCCAGTTTCAGCGGTTCTTTTAAAGCGGCCTCTTCCTGTGCGGGGGTAATCCAACCTAAGCTACGCATCCGACTGAGAACCAGTGCCTGTCTTTCCTTGGCGGTTTTATAATTATTAAAAGGACTATAAACTTCTGGCGCTTGGATTAATCCGGCCATCATCGCCGATTCTGCTAAATTTAACTGGGCAGCGGGTTTATTAAAATAACTTTTAGCGGCGGTTTGGACTCCATAATTATTATGACCCCAATAGATATTATTGAGGTACATTTCCAGAATGTCATTTTTGCTAAAAACCTGTTCTACTCGTATTGCCAGGACTGCTTCGGCTAATTTACGGCTAACGGTGCGCTGATGGGAAAGAAAGATATTTTTGACTAACTGCATGGTAAGGGTAGATGCACCTTCCACCACACCGCCACTTTTCCAGTTAGCGACCACTGCCCGACCGATACTATTAGGATTAATACCATGATGGTGATAAAAATGGCTATCTTCGATCGCCATCACGGCGCGTTTTAGATTGGGGGAAATTTGATCGAGTTCCACCACTTCCCGATTCGCTTCCCCGTGTAAGCTGGTCAGGGGTCTGCCTTTAACATCGTAGATATAACTGGTTTCCGTGGGAACGTAACCGCGTAAAATCCTCACATCGGGTAGATTGCGGTAACTAATCGCTAATCCTACCACAGCCCCCGTCACCACGGCCGTGGATACCATCAACAGGCCGAGAGCGGTTCCCCCTGCGACTCTAGAGACTCCTTGGAAAAAGCTATCCGAGTCACTACTGGGTTTCTGCTCTTTATCTTGATTGCCGAGGGTACTGGTGGACACGATGGTTACAATTTCCTTTTTCCAAGAGGGGACTGATCGATCGAACTGGTTTGAAAGTCTATTGTAAAGGTTTTGTTAAAAAATCGAATACTAGCTTACAGCAATTATGGCCGATCTGGCTCTAGTTTCGATCGGCCATGGCAGGGGGATTAGGAGCAGAATAGTTACATATCAGGGACAAAACAGGGTATCGCGGGTATTTCTGCCAGTTATGGGGTTAGTTCCTGTGGCTATCTCACAAAGATATTTTTCCACATCGGAGCGAATAATTGCATCGGTAAAATCGGCCCCGTCGATAATTGCACCTTTGATTAAAATGTTAGTGGCGAAAGCTCCTTCGAGAACGGCATTGGTAAAGTTGGCTCTGGTTAAACGGGCCGATTCTAAATCCACGTTTCTCATATTGGCATCGCTAAAGTCGGCCCCCTCCAAGTTGGCCGAAAAAAAGCGTACTCCTTCCAGATTGGCATGACTGAAGTTACTACCGCGCAGATTAGAGTGATCGAAGGTGGAATCGCGCAAATCCTGCCCCGCAAAGTCATTATCGGTCAAATTGCGGTTATTATAACTTAGTGCTTGGGCCGGGGCCAAGCAGGATAATAATACTAATATACTAACAAACAAGGTTAGTAGAGTTTTGCGAGAAAATTGCGCCATATTGCCACCTGATCAATCAACCTTTTCTATAATAAGCTGTGCTGGATTTAAACCGCATATCGGGAATTTTAGTACAAATGCTCGAACTGGCCGCCCCCCTATAGTTTCTCAACAGGATTTATTATCATTACCCGGCACTCGTTGACAATTATCCCCGGATTTACCAAGAGCGATCGATCTGCTAGATTTTTGATGTTGGATATCTTAGATAGATATGGCTGGTCATAGTAAATGGGCAAATATTAAACGACAAAAAGCCCGGGTTGATGCCAAAAAAGGGCAAACTTTCACCCAGTTATCCCGGGCCATTATCGTGGCTACCCGTAACGGTGTTCCCGATCCGGCGGGCAATTTTCAGCTACGCACGGCGATCGAAAAAGCCAAGGCGGCCGGTATTCCTAATGACAATATCGAAAGAGCGATCGCTAAAGGGGCGGGAACTTGGGAAAATGACTCAGCTTTTGAGGAAATTCGCTACGAGGGTTATGGTCCCGGGGGTGTGGCGATCCTGATCGAAGCACTGACCGATAATCGCAATCGCACGGCGGCGGATCTGCGGGCGGCTTTTAGCAAAAATGGCGGTAATTTAGGTGAAACGGGCTGTGTGGGCTGGATGTTTGACCATAAGGGGGTAATTCGCCTTGAGGGAACTATTGTTGAGGATAAGCTTTTAGAAGCTTCCCTAGAGGGCCAGGCCCAATCCTACGAGTTTTTTGACAGTGAGGAGGAAGGTCAAGGAGCAGAAGTTTTTACTGAGGTGTCTAACCTGGAGAGATTGAATAAGGTTCTGCAAGCAGCGGGATTTAAGGTCAAAGAAGCAGAATTACGCTGGATTCCCACTAATACCCTAGAAGTGAGCGATCGAGACCAGGCCCGTTTTTTATTCAAGTTAATCGACACCCTAGAATCCCTCGATGATGTGCAATCGGTAACGGCTAATTTTGATTTAGTCGAGGAATTGATGTTAGGGGATCTGTGATCCTAAATTCCTAGGCAGTGATCACTGATCAGATTTGAGTTTTCAGTGAGCGGTATGAAGTGAGAGTAAGTAGTTGGACAATCTTGATTAGGGACTTGCGCTTTGATAATGTACCTTTTGGGCGAACGCAGTTCGCCCCTACATTGTGAACAAAATCCGTTACTGTAGGGGCGCAAAGCTTGCGCCCTCCGATCGATTGGGATATTATTCCCACGCAAGTCCCTTACTGATCACTGATCACTGATTCTGGGCCTGATCAAGAAATAATCTGTCCCCAAAATCCCGTAAAAATTCGGGTTCCGTCTTTGAGAATATGAATTTCTACTTGATCCGATGCCCAATTAATCTGATCTTCCAGAGCGGGATTGAGGACGTGAATCCGTTGATTGCTAGAAGAAACGGGAGAATCGGAGGAATGAATAGCCAGGGATTCCACATAGGCCCCATCCACCAAAATATCTAACTGGGCTAATAATTCTTGGGAGTGGGGCGGTGCTTGGGTTGAGCGCAATTGTTCGATCGTAAATCCCGTGAAGGACATCACATTTAAGCCTTTTTCCTTAACATATTTAGCTAATTCTGTCAAGGCTTTTGCTTGCCAAAAAGGTTCACCCCCGGAGAAAGTTAGGCCGCTATTGCGGGGATTAGCCAAAATTTTGGCAGCTAGAGACTCAACATTAATTAATTGATTGATCTCGAAGGACCAGGAAGCTTGATTAAAACAACCCCGACACTCGCGAGAACAACCCTGTACCCAGACCACGGCCCGACAACCGGGACCGTTAACGGCGGATTCATCCACATAGCCCATGATATTGAGATGATGGGCGGGAATTTGTGCTAATTCGGCAGCAATAGTCAGACTCATCGCTTATAACCCTCGATCGATTCCTATCTTTTTCATGCTAGGGAAAAAAAGACAAAAATCGATCGCTCTTGCCATGATTTTTAACCTTTGACACACATCACCTGCTTGAGAGTGGCGACAATTTCCACTAGATCAGCCTGTTGATTCATCACCTGTTGGATCGGTTTATAGGCCCCTGGAATCTCATCAATAACGCCCTCATCTTTGCGGCATTCAACCCCTTGGGTTTGGGCGATTAAATCATCAAGAGTAAAGGTTTTTTTAGCCAGATTTCTCGACATCAAGCGCCCGGCCCCGTGGGAACAGGAACAGAAGCTATTATGTTCTCCTTTGCCTTTAACAATATAAGATTGCGCTCCCATGGAACCGGGGATAATACCATAATCGGTTTCTCTGGCGCGGACGGCTCCTTTTCGGGTGACATAAACCTCCTCCCCAAAATGAATTTCTTTTTCGGCATAATTGTGATGACAATTAACTACTAAGAGGGGTTTAGTTGGTTTGCCTCCCGCTAGATGTTTTTCAACAATGCGTTTAAATCTAGCCATCATAATTTCCCGATTATAACGGGCATATTCCTGGGCCCATTGTAGGTCATGCCAGTAGGCGGTAAATTCTTCTGTACCGGCGACAAAGTAGGCCAGATCGAGGTCGGGTAATTTACCTTCTGCTAGTTTGGCTAACTCTTTGGCAGTATCAATATGACATTGGGCCAGTTGATTACCAATACCTCTAGAACCGGAATGGAGCATTAACCAAACTTGATTATCTGTATCTAAACAAATTTCGATAAAGTGATTACCACCCCCCAGAGAACCCATTTGTTTAAGGGCTTTTTTTTCTAGGTTTTGTACCCCTCGATGAATCTGTTTAAATTCCGCCCATTTTGGCCATTTAGTTACATCCCTATCCACTTCCTTATTTTCAGCAAAACCGACGGGAATATTCGCCTCCACATCGAGGCGAATTTTTTTAAGTTTTCCCTGCAATTGTTCACCAGTAAAAGGCATTTTTAGGGCAGCCATGCCGCAACCGATATCGACTCCGACGGCGGCAGGAATTACGGCATCTTTGGTGGCAATCACCGAACCGACTAAAGCGCCTTTACCCAAGTGAACATCGGGCATTAAAGAAATGTGTTTATAAACAAAAGGTAGGGAAGCGACATTTTTAGCCATTTGGGTTTCTTGGGGTCCCAATTCATGGCCCGCCCAAGATAAAATCGGTGTCGGGGTGGAAAGTTCCAGAGTTTCGTAAGTCATAGTTTTTATGAAATAATCAAATAAAAAGCCGATACAACCAAAATAACGCAATTGAGATTCTGCGATAAATTAGATAAATTGTTATCGGCGATCGTGTTTTAACACAGAGGATAAGCTGTTGACTATCTAAATTACCCGCTCAGACTGCCCCCTGGGACAATTTTTAACTTTCACCGCAGGTTTACCGACTACTGTAATACTACCAAAAAGGTTCGGATACCTACACTATCGAGAAAGCGGGGTTATTTTGCACTATAGAGATAACGAAGGAACTGATAGGGGTGGGTATCGCCTAAAAACCGAGTACAGTTCCGATTCTAGAAGTCACTATAAGTTGTATCGGAGCAGCACAAAGATTATGGGAAAAGTAGTTGGAATTGACTTAGGGACGACTAACTCCTGCGTTGCGGTTATGGAAGGGGGTAAACCCACCGTTATCGCCAACGCCGAAGGGTTTAGAACTACGCCCTCAGTCGTCGCCTACGCCAAAAGTGGCGATCGCCTAGTAGGACAAATCGCCAAACGTCAAGCGGTAATGAACCCGCAAAATACCTTTTATTCCGTCAAACGCTTCATCGGCCGGAAATTCAACGAAGTTACCAACGAAGCCACAGAAGTATCCTACAAAACTCTCCAGGATGGCAACGGCAACGTTAAATTAGACTGTCCCGCCCAGGGCAAACAATTCGCCCCCGAAGAAATTTCCGCCCAGGTACTGCGGAAACTGGTGGAAGATGCCAGTAAATACCTCGGCGAAACCGTTACCCAAGCAGTCATCACCGTACCCGCTTATTTTAACGACTCCCAACGTCAAGCCACCAAAGATGCCGGGAGAATTGCTGGGGTTGAAGTTCTCCGCATTATCAACGAACCCACCGCCGCCTCTCTTGCCTACGGATTAGACAAAAAAGCTAACGAAACCATTCTTGTTTTTGACTTGGGTGGGGGAACCTTTGACGTATCGGTTCTAGAAGTGGGTGATGGTGTCTTTGAAGTTCTCGCTACCTCTGGAGATACTCATCTCGGTGGTGATGACTTCGATAAAAAAATCGTAGATTATCTAGCTGGAGAATTCAAAAAAGTTGAAGGAATAGATCTCCGTCAAGATAAACAAGCCCTGCAACGTCTCACGGAAGCGGCAGAAAAAGCCAAAATTGAGCTTTCTAGCGTTACCCAAGCAGAAATTAACCTGCCCTTCATCACCGCTACCGCCGAAGGACCAAAACACCTAGATACCACTTTAACTAGAGCTAAATTTGAGGAAATTTGCGCCGGTTTGATTGATCGCTGTCGGATTCCCGTCGAAAACGCCATCCGTGATGCCAAAATCGATAAATCTGCCCTCGATGAAGTGGTTCTCGTCGGTGGTTCAACCCGGATTCCCGCCGTCCAGGAATTAGTTAAAAAAGTTCTGGGCAAAGATCCTAACCAAAGCGTTAACCCCGATGAAGTGGTAGCCGTCGGCGCCGCTATTCAAGGTGGTGTTCTCGCCGGTGAAGTCAAAGATATTCTTCTGCTTGATGTTTCGCCCCTGTCTTTGGGTGTGGAAACCCTCGGCGGTGTGATGACGCGGATTATTACCCGCAACACCACTATTCCCACCAAAAAATCGGAAGTTTTCTCCACGGCAGTGGATGGACAAACTAACGTGGAAATCCACGTTCTGCAAGGGGAACGGGAAATGGCCAAAGATAACAAGAGTTTGGGAACTTTCCGACTCGATGGCATCCCTCCCGCTCCTCGTGGTGTGCCTCAAATCGAAGTGGTCTTCGACATCGATGCTAACGGTATTCTCAATGTCACCGCTAAGGATAAAGGTACAGGAAAAGAACAATCGATCAGCATCACCGGCGCTTCTACCCTGCCCCAAAATGAAGTGGAACGCATGGTAAATGAGGCAGAATCGAACGCCTCGGTGGATAAGGAACGTCGCGAACGCATTGAACGCAAAAATCAAGCTGATTCCCTCGTTTATCAAGCTGAGAAGCAGTTGGAAGAGTTAGGCGATAAGGTTCCTCCATCTGAGAAAAATAAAGCCCAAGGGTTGATTAAAGACCTGAAAGAAGCGATCGCTCAAGACGATGATGATAAGATCAAAACCATCCTACCGGAATTACAACAAGCCCTCTACGCGATCGGTAGCAGTATGTATCAGCAAGCGCCCCCTAGCAATCCCCCCGGTGGCAATGATAACAATGGCCCCTCTGGTGGTGCTGGTGGTGGCGATGATGTCATCGATGCGGAATTCTCCGACGCTAAATAAAAATTAAGTTCTTAGCTTCGGGAAGGACACAAGGTAACTTGTGTCCTTTTTTTGTTGCAGCTTTCTTAAAGATAAGGCTGTCACCGAAAATGGCTCTTCTGAGTTTGGTATGCTTCTCGGCGGTTTATCGGGAGCTTAAGGGATTGAAACACCTTTCTAAATTGAATTAATCCCTTGCCGGATAAGGTTTCCAGCTAAGTGTAACATCGATTTGCATAATGAACCAAGTTGACTAAACTATACACGGGGATGTAAACTCGATCGCTTACATCCCCGAAAAATATCAATTAACCATCATTACTATTGTCTTGATTGCGCTTTTTAGACAGCAATACACCTAACCCTAATATTACCATTGCCAAAATTGTAGAAGGTTCGGGAATAGCTGTCGATGAACCCACTTGAACTATTTTTATAAACTGACTTTGATTACCAGAATAACTGGCAACACTGCCATCGCTAAAACCAGTTTGAGATAAATCAATATTAAGTACCAGACTAGAATTACCATTGCCGATTACTTGAAAGTGCAATAAACTAAAAGTATCCAATTGATTAATTCCCAGAGGTGAACCAATGCCCAAAAATGGCAAAGAACCGCCGCCTAAGTTAGTAATTGAACCATTGGTATTGTCTAAGATTCCCGTGCGTCCAAAGGGGAAACTAGAGGTAACAAGAGGACTATTGATATCTAAGGGATTGAAAGGATTGTCGATGTTTTGAATTGAGCGAGGATCGAAGGATAAATTAATGGCACTGCTAGTGATACCGACCGGATTAATATCACTATTTTCCATTAAAATTTCTACAAAAAATCTATCCCCTAAACGGAGAGGACTATTAATAATAGTTCCCGCTAGGCCACTATTATCAGTTTTGAGGTTAAATTGAGTAGTCAGACTAGACATAATGTAGCTCTCCTGAGTTATGATAGATCGATGAATTAAAAGATCATGGCAAAATGCCTAAAAAAGTTAGCGAGTTAAAACAAATGCTACGCAAAGCAGGATTTATTCAAAAACCCGGCAAGGGAAGTCACACTAACTGGGTACATCATCTGTACTCTGGTAAAGTTACTGTTTCTGGAAAAGACAGTGCCGATGCCAAGCTGTATCAAGAAAAAGAAGTAAAGCAGGCAATTAAAGAAGTTAAGAGGAATCAAGAAAATGGCACAAATTAAATATCGCATGGTAATCCAATGGTCTGATGAAGATAATTGTTTTTTGGTTGCATTGCCTGATTTTCCAGGGCAATATTGGCGTACTCATGGAGATACTTATGAGGAAGCTGTCGCTAAGGGAAAAGAAGCTATAGAATCCCTAATTATTGCTTATCAAGCAGATAATGAACCCTTACCTGAACCTTTATTTTGTAGGATGGGTTAGCGCAATTCGTAACCCATCAAACCTAATCAAAAGCCATCATAATTAATCTGAATTGTTGGGTTTCCTTGGGTCAACCCAACCTACAGAGTTAATCTAAATAACTAACCCAAATTCGGAATTGAAGGGAACTAATTCCGCCAGATTAATTCTTCCATCTCCGGTAATATCAGCAGTAGGGTCATAGTTGGTTTGTCCACTAATACTACCAAATAATCCTGGACGTTGTAAGGTGTTTAAGTCGGTTAAATTGACTTTGCCATCGTAGGAAATATCACTGTTAAAGGTTGATTTTCCGGTTAGTTGAATGTTCAAAGCGGAATTGTTTTGAGCATTACTATTGATGACTAAGCCGTTAGCCAAATTGAAGTTTTCTCGCGCTGCTTTGGGTGCATAAGTTAAAGCAATCCGGCGAGTTTGTCCGGGGTTTAGCAGTATGTCTCCATTGGCAAAATTGGCATCTGTGGTGACATTTTGTGCATTAATAGTAATACCAGCAATAGCGAGTACATCATTAGTTCCCGCTGCGGTATTAGTAATATCAATGTATTGGGTTTTGTCAGCAAAGTTAGGACGTACAAACAGGCTATCGGTTGCACCTTGTCGGTATTGGGAGAGTTTTGTCCCGAAGGTAACAGCGGTTTTATCTACTACTATTGTCCCTTCATTAACGTTGGTAATATTAACGTTAAATGTCTTTTCTGTAGAGAGTTTATAACCGTCGGTTGCTTTGACTCCTAATTGATAGGATATTACTCCACTTTCATAGTCGATGGTGTTAGCACCTGCTTGAGTGAGGGTAATTTCTCCGGTGGTAGAGTTGATTGCAAAAAGGTTATTTCCTGAACCATCTTTAGGAGAGGTACTGAGGCTAAAGGTGGGAGTTTGTCCGTAATTATCATCGGTTGCTTCGACTAAGTTACCAGCTACTACTACTGTACCTGCTGCGCTTCTTTCGGCGAGGTTGACGTTATTAATAGTACCGACGATGGGAGCATCATTGATAATGATATTACGGGTTAAGCTTAAAGTAGCATTAGGATCAGCAAATGTGCCATCAGCAAAACCAATTTGATTGGGGTCAAAAGTTAGATTTAGGTTTGAATTATCCCGCGTTCCAACGACGTTAAATCGGAGTAAACCAAAGCGAGAAAGTTGATTAATACCAATCGCTGTACCTTGACTTGCTTCGGGGACTGCACCCCCACTTAAGTTATCAATGAGTCCGTTAGTATTATCTAATGTACCGCCTCGGAATAGGGGGAAATTAGAGGTAATTAAAGGACTATTAACATTGCCAATATCAGCAAAGTTATTGATATTTTGAGCAACATCGGCGGCGAAGCCAAAATCAAGGGAGTTAATGATTAAACCGGCTGCATTGGTACGAATATCACCGACGAGAATTTCCGCAAAGAAGCTATTACCGAGAATGGGATTGTTCCCGGTGATTTCACTGCCAATTGTCCCGTTATTATCCTCATAGAGTTTCAGTTGGAAGCTGAGAGGATTGACATTATTTAGGTTAACGGTAGCGATACCCGTATCGGTTAAAGCGCCGTCACTGGCTTGAATTGTCAGGTTAAAGGGGTTAGTTTCTGCGCTGACATCATTAGCATCGGTAACGGTAATAACGCCAGTGTTACTAATAGCAAATGCTTTGATAGTGTCGCCATCAGTATCGGGATTTCCGGCGGTGATACTGTAGGTTAAGGGGTTATTGTCGGGGTCAGTGGCGTTAATTGTCCCGACAACTGTACCGTTAGGACTCGTTTTAGAAATGCTGAAAATAGCATCATTAACCACTGGGGGACGGTTAACAGGATTGGTTAGGTTAACAGTAATAGCGGCAGTATCGTTTAAGTTCCCATCGCTGACGGTAACGGTGAGGTTAAAGGGGTTGGTTTGACTGCTAATATCATCAGGGTCAGCAATAGTAATTACACCCGCATTACTAATACTAAATGCCTTAATATTGTCGGCATCGCTGTCTAAATTACCGGCGGTGATACTGTAGGTTAAGGGGTTATTATCCGGGTCAGTTGCTGTTACTGTTCCCACCGTAGTATTAACCGGACTGGTTTTAACCAGACTAAAGGTAGCATCGTTAGCAACCGGAGGACTATTAGGGGTTTCGTTAACATCGGTGAGATTAACGGTGATAACGGCGGTGTCGGTTAAGCTACCATCGCTGACGGTGACGGTAAGGGGGTTATTGGGGTTAACTTCAAAGTTGATGTCATCGGGGTCAGCGACGCGAATTTGTCCGTTATTATTGATGGTAAATGCGGAAATTCCGTCGCCATCAAGGTTAGGATTCCCGGCGGTGATGCTGTAGGTTAAGGGGTTGTTATCGGCATCGGTGGCGGTAATTGTGCCAACAAGAGTATTTAAGAGGCTATTTTCGGGTACGGTGAGGGTAGTATCATTGAGGACGGGTGCGCTATTTTGGACGAATTCATAGGCACCCATATCAACGTTTGTACCGTTAATGCGAGGGTTGCGGACGATATCAAAGGGTATTGCTTCGGTGATGTTGCTATCGCCGTCTAAGTCGCGGCTATCGGCAGGGAGGGAGGCGTTATTTCCGGCGTTGATAGCGGGGGAAGTGCTTTGTAAGCGAAAGTCGTCGTTGATAGCATCGACAAATTGAGGGTTTACATTGAGGTTTCCTGTACCGGTAAAGCCCCCTTGGACAATGCTATTGGTGATTGTGGGGGTAGAACCAGTATTATAAAGTGCTGTGCCACCATTACCCCAAATGATACTGTTACGAATATTGCTGTTTACAAAGTAATTAGTGATAGCACTTCCTTGACTAGCAGCGTTACCACTGAAAGTGCTGTTAATGATCGTAGTATTATTCTGAGTGTGTAGTCCACCACCATAGCCAGTCGCGCTATTCCGACTGAATACACTGTTTGTGATTTGGAGATTATTGGCGGATACATTATAAATAGCCCCACCATCATAAGTCTCAGCAATATTCAAGATAAACTTAGAATTGATGATGCTAGTGTTATCGCTGTTGTTGTAGATTGCACCTCCAGAGCTAGAGCGATTTTGCACAAAATCCGATTGAGTGACCTTTAAGGGACCCGTACCCGTGCTGTATATAGCGCCTCCATGACTCGTCGCCTTATTACCGCTAAAGGTAAGTTTGTTTAGCGTCGGACTACTGGAACTATCGTAAATTGCACCACCAGAAGATGTCGCAGTGTTATTAAGGAAGATGGTATCTGTCAGGATAGGATTTGCACCTGTTAGATTGTAAAGTCCACCCCCATTAGTTGCATTGTTACTATCAAAAACTAGATTTTTGAGAGTAGGACTACCCCCATTGAGGAACATTCCTCCACCAGTATTCTGATTCGTACCTGTTCCATTTGCATTACCTCCCGAAATGGTCAAACCATCTAAAACAGTGGTAGGCGTGGTTTGAGTTCCAGTAACAACGTGATAAACATTATCAGAATTATCCCCAACTGTGCCAATATCCCCACTTAAAATCGTGACATTTGCTGTAACATTACGCTGGCTTAAGCTGGTTTCTGTACCTGCAAACCCACCGTAAATTTCTATTTGATTTTTGCCAGCAAGGCTAAAACTCGCTGTCCTGTCAGCAGTAGAAGTCGGTTTATAGACTCCCGCCGCAACCCAAATAGTATCGCCACTTTGCGCGGCGGCTATGGCTGCTTGTAAATCTGTAAAAGCATTAACCCAAGACGTACCGTTATTACTTCCTCCCGCATTACTCCGTACAAAAATAGTACGACTAGCTGCAGGAGTCGGCGCGGGTGCAAGTTGCGCTCCTTCATAGGCACCTAAATCCACATTCGTACCCACAATACGCGCATTACCTGATAAATCGAAGGGAATTTTTTCAGTCGTATTACTATCGCCATCCAAATCTCGAATATCCGCAGGTAGCAGCGTACTATTCCCCGAATCTAAAGCAGGAGAACCGGATTTTAAGCGTAAATCATCTCCCTTGGCATTGACAAATAATGGGTCAGCATTTGTCCCGCCAAACTCCCCATTTTGGACAATACTGTTACTGAGGTTGATATTCCCTCCAGAAACATTAGAAACTTGTGTACCAGTATTGCTGCTGTCTTGATTACCCCAAACAATACTATTTTGCAGTGTCGTTGTACTAAGAGAATTATATATACCACCGCCGCCAACTGCGGCATTACCACTCAAGGTACTATTAATCAGATTGACGCTACTCTGGGTATTATAAATTGCACCACCACTACCCGTATTAACGGAGTTCCGACTAAAAACCGTATTAACGATAGTGGGATTACTGCTGGCGGCATTATAAATTGCACCCCCGTTAGTATTTGCCACATTGAGGCGAAATGTCGCATCCGTAATTTGGGGATTACTCGAATCATTGTAAATCGCTGCCCCATTAGAAGTAGCGGTATTATACTCAAATAGAGTATCAATCAAAATCGGGTTACTGCCATTTTGATTGTATATCGCCCCGCCACTGACCGCATTATTATTGCGAAAAGTGAGATTTTTGAGAGTTGGATTAGCATTAGTAGCTAATAAACCGCCACCTTTTCCTAAATCCGCTGTCGTACCATTAGCATTACCCCCAGTAATGGTAAATCCATCAAGAATAGCAGTGTTCGTCAGAGGAGTAACAACCGAACCTGTTGCGTTTACCACATGATACACATTATCGGCAATCCCCGCTACACCAATTTCACCGCTTAAAATCGTGACATTTGTGGTAATATTTCGCTGATCTCGGGCAGTTTCCGTCCCTGCGAATCCCCCATAAATCCCGACATTATTTTTTAGGGTAAAACTCGCGGTTCTGTCAGTTCCCGTAGTGGGTTTATACGTCCCCGCAGACACCCAAATCTCATCACTAGATTGTGCAGCGGTTAGCGCACTTACTAAACTGCCATAAGCATTATTCCAAGCGGAACCATTACCAGTCGCACCAGATTTAACGTAGATGATAGCCATGATATACCTCGTGTGAAAAAGATGGTACAGAGTCAATAGGGAATCCACCCGAAACTTAGTTCGAGTTAGATAAAGTTGATAAGTAAGCGAATAGTCGAGAAAACTGCCTCTAGAGACAGCAAAACTATTAATCAAGCTTGGATGTGAGAAAATTTAGCACTGGTTAGGGATAATGCTTAGATTGTAGAGGCGAATAATTATAAGTCCCGTTTATTTTTTTTTTTTTT
>NZ_JADBVM010000293.1:0-5027 GCF_020244875.1 Microcystis sp. M44BS1 | reverse complement strand
TGTCTTAACCCTTGTTGTAAAGGTACACAGCTAACTTCGTTTAAAAACTCTAATTCTTCTTGTTTTTTCCAATCGGTTAGCATTGAAGACGTTTCAGCATATCCTACTCTTTCTTGTCTTTCGTACCAAGCTTGTGTTCTGGCATGGAGAGCTTTATTGTAAACTAATCTTACACAGCCCAATGTGCGCCGCAATAGCGACTCTTGTTCGGGTGTTGGGTAAAATCGAAACGAATAAGCTTTTTCCCTGTCTCGCATTCTAGCATATATCGTGTAAATGCGCTAATATTTAACAGTAAAGCCAACCTAGAACGACGGGGTTTCAGACCGAAAATTTTCGATGATTAACGTTGAACAAGTGGGGGGCCAGTGCAACTCGCCCGTTCGAGATAACGCTCTCCAAATCGTCCATTCCACCCTGGGCCGCCTGCGGGTGCGCTTGGCTTGGCTGAGATGTTATCCCTCCTTGCACGAACGCCTGTCCACCTCGATTTTGTCCTTGGCCGCCGTCAGGGAAGTTCGCTTGACTCCGGCGATCAACTCGATCGTCGTCTGCTACGATCCCCAGGGCATAACCGAAAAAGCCTTTCAAGAAAAGTTCTGTCATCTCCTCCAACAACTCACTCCCGTCCACTGGCTGACTGCTGTGAGGCCGATAACTGATGACACGACTTCGCCCGGGGAAGGAATCTTCTCGGAAGCAGCGGTTACTGGAAAAATCCAGGAAGTTGGCGGCAAGCTCATCGGCTCCTCCGTCGGCCGGGTAATGGGATTCGGCGTGGGGGCGGTCGCTGGCGGGGTGCTGTTGGGTCCTCTGGGGTTAATTCCGGGTGCGGGGGTAGGCAGTGCCGTCGGGCGAACAGTTGGCAGCCAGCTAGGGGGCGAAACCGTGCGCTATCTGTCCGGCACAGGAGCGGCAGCGCAACGCTGGCCAGTGCCAGCAAAGAACCCCGCCGAGTCCCTGCAAGCCACTCTAGAGCGGGGTGCCACTGAATTGATTGGCGAAACCTTCAACAGGCATGGCCGGCTTTGTGGTGGGTGGCTCTCTGCAAGGGCCCGCTAGGCTCTCTTTTTGGCGGAGTCATCGGCGGTGCTATCGGCGGACAAGTCGGAGAGGAATGGTGGTCCTGGCAGCGGGCAGACCTGGAAAAAATCACCCCCCAGGCAGGGGCGTAGTCAACTTGAACGAGTTTTGGACAATTAGTCAATAATGCAGGTTAAACTGTTAGTGAAAATAGCCGATCGAGCGGTATAGAGATAGTAAATTAGTGATTATGGATTTAGAAGCTTTGTTGTTAGGCATCGAGCCAGTGGCGGCACTGGGCGTTGGGGCAGCAGCTCTGGCTCTCGCCCCTCTCATTGGTGCTTTGGGTAATCCAGAGGTAGGAAAGTCTCTAGCAGACTCCGGCCGCGACCTCACCAAAAGTGGCATTAAATGGGGACTAGAAACGTTTGAGAAGGTGCAAGAGACTGTGGCTGAAGCCAGTGAGTCCTGGAATGATCTGGTAGCAGAAGCCGAGGCAGAAATTAGGACTGCCAAGAGTTCAGCCAAGCCCGAGGCACCCACAGAAGTGGAAATTGCCGAATAATCAACCGGGTAGCTCCGGGGTAATCTCAGGAAGACAGAGGTAATGGCCAATCCAGATTCATCAGCCTCAGCAGGGGAACAATTTACTCACAATCCCGCCAGTCTCTTGGCCGCTGCCAGCGAAGTGGCGAACCAGATAGCGAAGACGGCAAAAACCGCAGGGGAAGCAGCCGCCCAGCAATGGCAGACAGCAAGCGACTCCGTTCTCGAAGCCGCTAACCCCCTCCTCAAAGCCGCCCAAGATGCAGGCCAAGCTTTCGTGGAAACGGCAGGGTCGGCGGTCAAACCCTTGGCTGAACAAGCCAATCAAGTCGGACAGACCGCCCTGCAAACGGCAACGGCAACCGCAGAGTCCGTCGTCTCAGCTACCGGGCAAATCGCTGGCCAGATCAGCCAAGCAGTGCATCCGGCAGCCGTGGGTGGTGCTTTTCTAGGGATGTCGGCGGGACAAGTGGCCGGTGGAATGATCGGCGGGGCGATTGGTTCGGCACTCGGACCGGGCGGGGCGGTTTTAGGCGCTCAAGTGGGTGCTTTTGCAGGCAGCACCACCGGAGCAAAGTTAGGCTATGATGTCACCCACGAAATTTTCCGCCCCGAGCCGGACAAGGCTCAGGCGGGAGCAAATCCGATCGAGATCGCAGAACACCTCAGCAAGAAAAGCGGCGAGAAGCTCGGTGAAACCCTGGGGACTGCGGGGGGCGCAATTCTGGGTACGGTAATCGCTGGGCCTGCGGGCGGCATGGTAGGCGCTCTGGCTGGAGAGGTTTTGGGGGGACAGTTAGGGACAGATGCAGCAGTTGCCTTAAATCAACAAGTCGAGCGGCAAGGAAAGCCGTCTCAGGAAGCCTCGCCCGCACAGACAGACGTGAGAGATTGGACGATCAAGACAGGGAGTAGTTTTGTCGGGGAAACAGGAAGTGCTTTGGTCGGAGGGGCGATCGGCAAGTTAGTCGCCGGTGCAGCGGGGGCAGAGATCGGTCGGAGCTTAGGATCGCTCGCTGGCAAGAAAATCGACTGGACATCTCCGCCTCAACCGAGTTCGCCTCCTCAGCTACCCCAAGACGGTCAAGAGAACCCTCCCCATGTCAGCTAAAAACAAATTTTTGCTCTTGCTGCTGATCTTCGTACCGATCACTCTTGCTGCTGAGTGGCTGAAGTTATCACCCGTCCTCGTCTTTGTTCTCTCCGCTTTGGCGATCATTCCCCTAGCGGCCTTCATTGCTGAAGCAACAGAAGTCATTGCCGCCATTATTGGCCCGACCCTAGGCGGTCTGCTCAATGCCACCTTTGGCAATTTAACGGAAATGGTCGTCTCAGTAGTGGCGCTTAGGGCAGGATTAGTCGAGGTGGTCAAGGCGAGTATTTTAGGGGCGATTATTGCCAATTTACTCTTAGGATTGGGGTTGGCAATGTTGTTAGGAGGCTTGCGCTTCCAACAACAAAATTTTGCACCGGAAATTGCTCGCCTCAATGCCTCTTCCTTGCTGCTTTCTGTGTTAGTTTTGCTGACTCCCAGTGCCATTCACTTTACTTCCGACGGTTTGCCGAAAGCTGCCATCCAAAACTTTTCCTATGCGGCTGCCATTTTGTTGCTAATTTTTTATGGATTGAGCCTCATTTTCTCCCTTAAGTCTCAGCAAGATGTGGAAAGATTAAATACGCTAGAAGCAAGAGAAAATCAGCCTCAGCCAGTCAGCGGTCGCAACGCGCTCGCTACGCGAGACCGCGGCTTGGCCAAATTTGGAAAACCCGTCACAATTCTGCTCATCTGTACCGTTGCTCTAGTGGTCATTTCAGAAATTCTGGTGGGGAGTCTAGAAGAGACGGTAAAAGTATTAGGCTGGACTGAGCTATTTACAGGTATTATTTTACTACCCCTATTTGGCGGAGTCGTGGAATACATTACTTGCGTGACAACCGCCCTCAAAAATAAGATGGATTTGACGGTGGCGGTATCTATTGGCTCGACTTTGCAGGTGGTTTTATTTGTGGCTCCACTTTTAGTTCTAGTGAGCCTATTCTTCCCGACTCCTCTCTCCCTAGAATTCAACGTTTTTGGTATGTTTGCGGCTACGGCGGCAGTTCTGATCACCAGTTCTATCAGTTCTGATGGCCAGTCTAATTGGCTAGAAGGAGTTTTATTGTTAATTTTATATGCCGTTTTAGGTACAGCTTTTTATTTGCATCCTTAGATTTCATCCCTGTTATGATTAATTCTTTAATTGGTTCGGTGATAGGGGGATTACTCTTGATTGCTCTTCCCGTTCAAGCCTCACCTAAGTTAAGAGTCGGTGTCTATGTTTCACCGCCTTATGTCATAGAAAGTCAAGTGTTAACTGTCAATGATATTTCCTCCCTAAATAAACCTTCGCCTTCTCCAAAATCTTCCGCCCAGCAACCGAAAAGCACAACTAAGTTTGATGGGATTAGTATTGAGATTTGGCAGAGAATGGCCACGTCAGAAAATTTAGAATACGAGTATTATATAGTTAAGGAAGTTGATACAGGTATTAATCAAGTTGCTAATGGCACCCTCGATTTGCTCGTCGGACCGATCTCAATTACACCAGAACGCCTGAAAAAAGTTGCTTTTACTCAGCCTTACTATAGCTCCTATCTGGCCCTACTCGTTCCCAGCCATGCCCCCAACCTCTGGCAGTTGATTCATCCCTTCTTGCAACGAGCGGCGCTCCTAACGGTGCTAGGACTCGTACTGCTGTTGTTTTCAGTAGCCAATATCATCTGGTTTGTTGAACATAAGCGCAATCCCGAACAGTTTCCCAAAAATTATTTTAAGGGGGTGCGAGAAGCCTTCTGGTTTGTGTCAGTTACCACAACAACAGTCGGCTATGGTGATAAAGTTCCAGTGACTGCAACTGGCAGGTTTATTACTCATTTGTGGATGTGGATTTCCCTAGCGATTACCTCTTCAATTACGGCAGGTTTGGTGACAACCTTTACCCTAGCATTGACCCAGCAACCTGCCAACAAGTTCAGCAATCTTCAGGATTTACAAAATAAAAAAGTTGCCCTATTGGCAGGAAGTTCTTATTTGATCAATCTCACGGCTGAATATAAAATTACTCCTGTCTTGGCCAACAGCCTATACCAAGCTATTAATTTAATGTATAGCGGTCAGGTAGATGCGGTTCTTGATTCCTATCGAGTCTTAAAATATTATCTCGATCAAAATCCGGGGGTAGCTTTGACAACTCTGCCTATTTATTCATCTTTCTTGACCTATGGCTTTGTCTTACCTCAAAATAGCCCCCTCCTCAATAAACTCAACATTGATATACCTGGACTTCCCCGTTGACAAAAAGCCATAAGCTGTGCTGTAGAAGGGATTAAGAGAATTACCAGCACCCCGTTACTGGGTACAAATCAGAGAAACTCCCAATAAATCTAACGCTTTTTGTTGCAGTTGGGTCGGTCGAGTT
>NZ_JADBVM010000292.1:0-3456 GCF_020244875.1 Microcystis sp. M44BS1 | reverse complement strand
TTTATCTTTATAGGTGGTGCGTTACGACGGATTGTTACCTTCAAGTCAAAGCAGCAATTTCTGCCGTCTAACGCACCCGACGTTTTACTGTATTTTATCTTTATAGGTGGTGCGTTACGACGGATTGTTACCTTCAAGTCAAAGCAGCAATTTCTGCCGTCTAACGCACCCGACGTTTTACTGTATTTTATCTTTATAGGTGGTGCGTTACGACTGCCGTCTAACGCACCCTACGTTTTACTAATTAGCTAATAAGGACAAGTCGGGGAAAAGATTTCCCTGTTTCCCCTTCCCTTTTGCGATAAGATAATTAATATAACTCCAAGAGGACTGCTCTATGAATATTCGTATTGGTAACGGCTACGATATCCACCGATTGGTAACAGGAAGACCTTTAATTTTAGGAGGAGTAGAAATTGCCCATACTGTCGGTTTATTGGGTCACAGTGATGCCGATGTCTTAACCCATGCTATCATGGATGCCATGCTGGGGGCGCTTAGTTTAGGCGATATCGGTCATTATTTTCCCCCCACAGACCCACAATGGCAAGGGGCGAATAGTTTAAAATTATTAGAACAAGTTAATCAATTAATTATCGAGCAAGGTTGGCAGATTAATAATATTGATTCGGTAATTGTCGCCGAAAAACCGAAAATGAAACCCCACCTTAATGCGATGCGAGCCAAGTTAGCAGAAACCCTCAAGATTAATCTGGAACAGGTGGGAATTAAAGCCACTACTAACGAACAATTGGGACCGGTGGGACGAGAAGAAGGTATCGCAGTTTATGCCGTGGTTTTATTGGTTAAGGAATAAGTAATTAGTAAAAATTTGCTGAGATTAAGTATCCCAAACCTATGAATATAGACACAAAAATTTTAGAAACTGTCGAAACAATGCCAGAGTTCTTAAAAATAGAGCTGCTTCACTATGCTGAATATTTGATGGCCAATTATCAATCAGATGTTATTATAGAGAAACCTTCTCTTAGGAAACGTCGTTCAGGAATTTTACAAGGTACATTTACCTTACCTTTGTCCGATGACTTTGATGAGTCTTTGGAAGATTTTCAGGAATATATGTGATGACATCTTTTCTTCTGGATACTCATACTTTCATCTGGTTAACTGAAAACGATCCTAACTTGCCTGATAATCTTCGGGAGGAAATTGATTTTGCTCCTGAAGTTTATGTCAGTATTGTTAGTCTCTGGGAAATTGCGATTAAGTTAAATTTAGGTAAGTTAGCCCTACAAAAAAGTTATGAAACCATTGAAACTAAACTAGAAGCATCAGATATAACCTTACTGTCTATATCATTTTCTGATACTCTAAAAATTTGTACTTTACCCTTGCATCACCGAGATCCATTTGATAGAATGCTAATGGCTCAGTCTCTAAACAGATCGCTAATTCTAATTAGTAAAGATACTAAATTTGATGCTTATAATGTACCAAGAAAATGGACATAATACCCCGTTCGGCTCAATTCTATTCAAGATGAGAGCAAGATAAATTTCCTAATTACCCATAGATTTCTAACATTCATTCATTGCTAAATTTTCTCTATGACTGCCATTATCCAACAAATAAAAGAGCGTTTTTCCCAATCCCTAGTTAAATCCTTTGGGGAAAACTTCGCCGCTACCGATCCTCTAATTGTCGCCGCTAGTAACCCCCGTTTTGGCGATTATCAATGTAATATTTCCCTCTCTTTAGCCAAAGAATTAAAACAAAAACCCCGGGAAGTGGCGGCAACTTTACTAAAAAATCTAGAGATAGATGATCTCTGTCAACCCCCCGAAATTGCTGGACCTGGTTTTATCAATCTTACCCTTAAACCCAGTTATCTAGAAACTCAATTAAAAGACCTAATTACTGATAACCGTTTAGGAGTTGCCACTGCTAACCCCAGTCAAAAAATTATTGTCGATTTTTCCAGTCCCAATATTGCCAAAGAAATGCACGTCGGTCACTTGCGATCGACTATAATTGGTGATTGTATCGCTCGGATTTTAGAATTTCGTCATCATCAAGTAATTCGTCTTAATCACGTCGGGGATTGGGGTACTCAATTCGGGATGTTAATCACCTATCTACAAGAAGCTTATCCTAGCGCTTTAACCCAAGCAGATGCTCTTGATTTAGGGGATTTAGTTAGCTTTTATAAAAAGGCTAAAATTCGTTTTGATGAAGACGAAAACTTTAAAGAAACTGCCCGCCAAGCCGTAGTAAAATTACAGTCAGGTGATCCGCAAAGTCGTCAAGCATGGCAGTTACTTTGTCAACAATCACGGCGGGAATTTCAGAAAATCTATGATATTCTCGATATAAAACTGACGGAAAGGGGGGAATCTTTTTATAATCCCTACCTTGAGACGGTAATCAGAGAATTAGATCACCAGGGATTACTAACAGAAGACAACGGCGCTTTATGTGTCTTTCTCGATGGTTTTACCAACAAAGAGGGGGATCCTCTGCCCCTAATTGTCAAGAAATCCGACGGCGGTTATAATTACGCTACCACCGATTTAGCGGCAATTTGTTATCGAGTGCGTGAAGATAAGGCCGAAAGAATAATTTATGTTACCGATGCTGGACAAGCTAACCATTTTGCCCAAGTATTTCAGGTGGCTAAAAAAGCGGGATTTTTACCCGATAATGTGGCAGTGGTTCACGTCGCTTTTGGATTAGTTTTAGGGGAAGATGGTAAAAAATTAAAAACTCGTTCCGGGGAGACGGTAAAATTACAAGAATTACTCGATCAAGCGATCGCCTGTTCCCTAGCTGACTTAGAAAAAAGACTGGCAAGCGAGGAAAGAGAAGAAACCGGCGATTTTATCGCTAAGACTGCCGAAACTGTCGGTTTAAGTGCCGTTAAATACGCCGATCTCAGCCAAAATCGCAATAGTAACTACGTTTTCAGTTACGACAAAATGCTCAATCTGCAAGGCAACACCGCCCCCTATATGCTGTACGCTTACGCTAGGGTCCAGAGTATCAGTCGCGAAGGTGGTATTAATTTTCAGGATTTAAGTGCCAATTCACCGCTAATTCTCAAGGATGAAAGCGAATTAATTCTGGCTAAACAATTACTGCAACTGCCGGAAGTAATTAGTGCCGTGGAAGAGGATTTATTACCTAATCGTTTATGTGATTATCTTTATGAACTCAGTAAAAAGTATAATCGTTTCTACGAAAATTGTCCCGTTCTAAAAGCGGCAGAACCGATTAAAACCTCTCGTTTATTTTTGTGTGATTTAACGGCAAGAACCCTAAAATTAGGCTTATCTCTCCTGGGAATCCCCGTTTTGGAAAGAATGTAAATCAGTTATCAGTTATCAGTTATCAGTTATCAGTTATCAGTTATCAGTTATCAGTTATCAGTTATCAGTTATCAGTTATCAGTTATCAGTTATCAGTTATCAGTTATCAGTTATCAGTTATCAGTTATCA
>NZ_JADBVM010000291.1:0-5435 GCF_020244875.1 Microcystis sp. M44BS1 | reverse complement strand
GGCATTAACCGCTTAAACTTAGCCAAACGTTGTAAATGCTCATCCACATCCCTTTGGGTTAACTTACTTTTGACCTCCACTAAAATGGCATCGGTATCATTTACTACTAATAGATCAATTTCTAAACCCTCATTATCCCGTTTTACCGAAATACCAGGGTGAAACTCATGGACATCAATACCCCGCTCCTGAAACAGACGCACCACCGCAGGACGTACTTGCCACTCGACAAACTCTCCTAAACGATTGCCTAACTCCCCAATCTGCTGACTAACTCTGTTAATTTGTTTATCCGTTTCCTTGATTTGTTTATCTGTTTCTTTTTGAGCTTGGGATAACTCTTGTTGGGATTGGGATAACTCTTGTTGGGATTGGGATAACTCTTGTTGGGATTGAGCTAATTCCTTTAGTATTTCCCGAATGTCTTCAATAGTAGCTGTCATAATGAATTTTCTCAAGTTAAAATGAAATTTTCTCTATTATAGCCCGATCGCTTTTTCTCCCTTGAAGTAACCGTTCAGGGGGTAGGGTTGATTCATGAATCAACCCTACAATGAATCAACCCTAGTTCAGGAGGGGACAAAATCTAGTAATCTAAAAAGACTTAGAAAAGAGCGGCTACTGTGAGAGAGTAGTATCCGTGGCTCTCTCTGCTACCCCAAGAGAGTCCTTCCACTGAGTCAATGCCACTGGCGGCTTGACATCCCCCCCCTGAAGGGTTACAATGAGAATATACGCCTTATGTAAGTTAGAAGCTGGAATGGTGTAAACTCGTTCGATAGATTATCTCTCTAGTCGGAGTGTTGGACTCAAACACTTGATCCCTATTAGGTTGTTTTAGGTCGCATCAAGTGTACTACTTTATTAGGTTTCTTACAGGAAATTTTAAAGGTTTGAGCCTTCGGTAAATCTTTCGGGGTAGCCTAGTTATCATACCTCAAAAATAGCTTGAGCGATTTTTTCAGGGGATTTTCCTAGTCTAAAGTAATATCCTCTGAGTGTTTATCATGTTACAAATTAAGTGATTTTTACTCATTACAATGGCAAAGAATCAAGCCGAATCTATGTCTGATCAGAATTATCAGCAGCCAGATATGGGTGCGAAGAAAACAACGCAGGCTAGGATAGAACATCAGGATAATAATCAAATAAAAACGGGAATTGATCCTAAAATTGATTCAGAAAAAACGTTTAAATATTCGGAGCCAACAGGAAGATTAGGGGAGATAATCCTGCGCTTAATGCCGGTGGGTCTTTTGCTCGGAGGACTGAGTTATTGGGCGATAGTTGGTAAGATTCCGACTCCTATTCAAGGACGAGCGGTCATTTTGATTCCTCGTTCTATTGTTAATATCGAACCCCGTCAAGGTGGGCGGGTGTTAACCCTCCTAATTCAACCGGGAGATTCTGTCAAAAAAGGGCAATTACTGGCAACTTTAGAGTTTCCTGAATTGGAAACAGAATTAAGGGATAAAAAGGATAGACTAGCAGATCTCAAGCAGCAGGATAAAAGAGTTGACTCTATTGAAGTGAGTCGTCGTCAATTGAATGCAGCCTCAATAGAGCGCCAGCAAAAGGCCAATCAGCTTCAGATTAAAGCACTTCAAGTTCAATTAGCCAGTAATCAAAAACAGCGAGAAGCTTATCTCTCCCATGCTCGATACCTTAAAAATTTCCAGAACTCAACGGATGAAAGACTAGCCGCCTACGATAAACTTATCGAAGAGGGGGCTGTCGCCAAGCTAGATTTTCCCTCCTATTTATTTCAGTTCAATAATCTAGAGGCTTCTAATAGTATCAATCGCGTCCAAATAGAACTCGATCGCCTGAAGGGGGTTGATGAAAGCCTGCGAGCGCAGATGAACGCATTGACGGCCCAGAATAATATACTAAACACAGAAAAACGGCAAATAGACCTGCAAGATACAGCCAGTGATATTCTTCGTTACAATGCGATCGCTGACCAACAACGAGAGATTAATACGTTAAAAACCACCATTCAAGCCAACAAAAATGTAGTGAGTCTGTACAACGGCCAGATTTTAGACTTATCTGTTAATCCGGGGGAAGTTCTGGCCCCGGGGGGACGCATAGGTACGTTAGAAGTCTCCAATCTAAAGGCCAAGACCAACGTGGTAGCTTTGTTTAAGAGCGGTGATGCCAAACGATTAGAACCGGGCCAGGAAGTAGAAGTCGTTCCCGATCTCTATGATCGCGAACGCTATGGGGGTATCGTCGCTAAGGTCGTTTCCGTCGATCAGCAGCCGGTAACTGTGGCAGAACTGGCAAATATAGTCGGAAGTAATGAACTCGCCAGCAAGCTGTTTCTGGGTAGGGATGAAGACGATCGCGATAAGCCTATACCCGTCAATGCAAGTGTTATCAAAGCCACTTTAGCCCTGAAGGTCGATCGCAATACACCGAGTGGTTTTTACTGGACTCAAGCTAAGGGAGCGCCCCAAAGAATCACCAACGGGACCACCGCAGATGTCCATGCTGTGGTGGAAGAGCGTTCTTTAGTGAGTTATATAACCCCTGCTTTTCGCTGGGTTACAGGGGTGTACGACCGTTAACCACAATCTTGCGAGCGTAAGTAGCTAAAAGAAACAACGACTAGAATAAACAGTTAAACCTAATATGGAAAATCCGAAAAGACGTTCTCAATGGTGGACTTGGTGGTTTAAGTGGTGGATTATCGCCGCAGCCTTTGTCTTAGTCATCTTGATCCATAGTGAGCCTCCTCAGCTTTGGTTTTGGTTGGTGACGTTTTTGGCACTGATTTTATATGGGATTGAGCGAGCAATTAATGGGTAACAATGAGTAAGTCGAAAAAGGATATAGAGATACCTTGGACAGTAAAAACGGGCTAATGATCAGACAGGGATTGAAATTTTCCCTGGGTGCTGCTCTCTTAACGAGTTTCTTTTGGCATCGAGGAAATGTTTTAGACAACTTTGTCTATCCCGTCTTTGGCTATGTATCTGTACTGATTGAGCCATCGATGGGAGGTGCGATTGCCGCAGGTTTGGGGCGTTTGGGGGGAAGTGCTTTGGGGGGAATAATTGCCGCTATCCTGGTGAACGCCTACGGAATCCAAGGCTCAAGTTTTTTTGTCATTCCCTCTCTCACCTACATTTTAGCAGCCCTGATCTGTGAAACTTACCGATGGCAAGCCGCTTATTCCCAAGCCACACTCCTGGGCGCTTTAATTGCCATGAGAGTGGTAGGAACATCAGCACAACAAAATATCTGGCTTTATTTGCGATCGCGCCTCATCGATAACTGGATCGGAATCGCTGTGGGAGTTGCTGTCGCTTTACTATTTTGGCCCCAGAATACTCGATCCGATCTCAACCGGAACTTGATGGGAATCCTTCAAGATATACCGCACTTGTTCCAAAAAATCCTCGATCGCTACTTAAAAACTGATGGCGACGAGCGGGATTATCCTCTTTCTATTGAGCAGAACGAGCTTAACTTACTCAATCAGATTAAAAAATCAACACAAACTAGCCTTTCAATGCTCACAAAAGCAACCCATGAATTCGGTAGTGAGATATTGGTGGCAGAAAATTGGAGTGAAATCTTGGCAATTCAGAACCAATTGACTCGACAATTAGCTGATCTGATGGCTTTTAAAGGCGAAAAGCATGAACAAAATTTAGTGCATCAGTTCAGGGATGAATTTCACCAATTGGCGACTCATCTTATCGACAGCTTTGATAGCTTGAGGGATCTGAGTAACGCCAAAAAAATCTTAGCTACCCCTTACCTCACAGAATTAGAAGAAGATTTAGCGAATATTGGAGGTAAACTTGATCATCTCCGAACCAGTGGAGAGATTGACCGGTATGATGTTCAAGAATCACTACAGTTTTATCAATTTATTCAACTTGTATCTCGATTTATCCAACAATGCGAGGGATTAGGAGGCAGGATAATCGATAAAACCCAAGTAACTGCAACTTTCAGGCGAAGACACCTGATTACCTTTCCCAAATGGGCCCCTATACCCCTAAAACGCCTGAGAGAAATTGTCAGTCTTGGCCTGGTTATTGGTTTGTTACTGGCTATTATTCGTCACATCGAGTTTCCCTATCCTTCTGCTTACGAAAAAGTGGCAGATATTGTGATAATAGGTGCAGTGGTCACTGTCATTCAACCGACACGGGGTCGAGCGATCGCAATCGGTTGGGCGGCCACTGTTTCCTTGAGTTTGACGATTCTCTGTATTTACCTGTTGGTCAAGTCCTTTGGTTATAATCCTTTTAGTAGCAGTCTGGCTTATTTTTTCGCCTACTTCAGTTGTGCTTGGCTGGGGTTTACGCCGATCGCTCGCATCGGTGCGATTGTAGCAGCCGATGCCATCGGGAAGGATATTTTTCCTTTTTTCGAGCAAGGAATTTGGGCTGCACTAATTTCAGTTCCCGTAGGCGCGTTTCTGGGGGTGTTGCTGACCACTGTATTTATGACAAAATCGGCTACAAACGAACTGGAAACAGGTTTTTCTGTGACTTTTAAGAAAATGGGACAGCTATATCAAAAACTGCTGTCAGGCTATTTTCAGGATACGATACCACCCTCAGATATCGCCCAACTGAAGCAGGCAATCACAGTGGCGATCGCTCAACATCCAGCCTCGGTTAAGATTGCCAGTCTCGAACAAATTTCCACAGTTTTAGCCACCAAACACCAAAATTTTTGGAATTTCTCCATCGGCTACGAACAAAAACTCTGGGCTCAACTGGATGCTTTACAAGATGGGCTACAGCAACCGCTTCCTGAACCGATACGACAAAAGTTTTTACCTGAATTACAAGCGATTGCACAACAAACCGCGATCGCTTTTGATGAAATTGCTGAGGCGATCGCTGCCCAGGTTATTCTCAACCCACCAAAGTTAGAATTGCTCATCGAAGAAATTGAATCCCTTGAGAAGCAATTACTGAGCTTGCGGGTTGAGAGTCGAAGTTATCCCTTAAATGAGCTAATCGCCTTTAGCTCGGCTTTTATGACGATGAAAGCCATTGCCAGCAACTTAAACCAAATGAGTCAAGACTTACCTGCCTACACCCAATAGGTAATAGGCAAATATTATCAGCCTGAAGGATTTCTGCTCTCAGGGCTGTATATTCAGAGTGTAGGGTGCGTTAGGCGGCTATCAATTTAGTCAAAAAACTAAAATTAATAATTCGCCGTAACGCACCGTATTATTAAATGGTGCGTTAGCGGTAGCGTAACGCACCCTACTGGACTGTTTCAGCTAAAATAGGGCAATAGATTTCGGCTTAAAGTCTCACCGTTCGCTCATTTTTTCGAGTAAGAGAGTGTCAAACAGGTTGAAAAGCTTACCCAATAAAGGATTCAGCGACCCAGACTGACTCGGGTTCATCCCGAAGCAAAGTAAGTGGTAGTATAAATAGACTCCTCTACAT
>NZ_JADBVM010000290.1:0-13214 GCF_020244875.1 Microcystis sp. M44BS1 | reverse complement strand
TCAGTCTGTAGAGCGACCATAAGACCAGAACAGAGTAAATCTGTTAAGGCAGGTGCGGAACCCCGCAAGGGAAAGAAGCAGAAACCCAAATCGTGAGGTTTGGGAATCACCGTCCGTTTACGGCGGTGAGGATGTCAAAATGTGTTGTTTTCCTGATTGTCTGAAGATTGAACGCGAAAGGGAGGCGCGACATAATCGGAAGGTAAATAATTTTCGGGAATGGTTGTTGTATTTCCATCTCGTAGGGAGGTGTAACTGGGAGAGAGAATCTCAATCCCGGCTTCATTACACTTATCTTGAATATTTTGATGGAGTTCTGAATAAATTATTACCATCAAATTGGGTTGGTTAGTGTAAGCGTTTAATTGATAACTGATGTAAAAATTATCTAGGCTAGTTTGCAGGACAAAAGGTGCGGGTTCTTTGAGAATATGCTCAGTTTCTAGAGCAGCTTCAATTAAGGTTGTGTGGGCTTTTCGCCAAGGCAGATCGTACCCTAGGGTAATCGTTGTCTGAATAATTAGATTTCTGTTTAATTCCCGTGAGGAAATACTAAAGTTAATCACATTACCACTTAATAAAGACGAGTTAGGAATAGTAATGATTTTATTAGTAGGAGTACAAATGCGAATAACTAGGAAGTTTTTTTCAATTAGATCGCCAATTACATCTCCTATTTGAATGTGATCTCCGATGCGAAAAGCACGGGTATAAATAAGAATAATTCCCCCAATAACATTGGCGATCGCTGAAGTAGAACCAAGGGATAAAAGAAGACCAAGAAAAACAGAAATGCCTTGAAAAGCTGGAGAATTAAAACCGGGCAAGTAGGGAAAAGCCACTATTGCTGCTATGGCAAGAATTATGACTAATAGGATATTGTAAGTCGGTTTAGCCCAATCAGTATAAAAACCCGGAATAACCAGATTTCCTCTTTCTATTGCTGTAAAAAAGGGCTTGATTAGCCGGATTAAGTAGTAAGTTATAAAAATGATTATGGCAATAATAAAGGCATTGGGAAGATATTTGCCAATGGACGACAAAACCAGTTCTAATGATTGATAAAAATAACCTAAAATACCCTCGCCAAAAACTCTTGTCCAGGGGAATAAACGAAGGACAAATGTAGCATAATTAAATAATAATAAAAACAGAACAAACAAGCGAATTATCCGAAGAACTCGCAGCCAAAAAAAGCTTATATTAGAGGAAGATATGATCTCAACATTCCCGATTTGAATGCCTGGCGTCAAGGATTCAATCAAACGTCTAATAAAGGGAAATAGCTTCCCTGAAATTTTGATAACTGCAAAGCTAATAATCAGGAAGGCAAAGCTGGCTATAACCGTATAAATGATGTTCTTAAGTAGTTGTTCGGGTTTTCGATCTTGGCGATATTGAGCGATAGCAACCTGAATTTTTTGTAAAGCTTGTTGAGCTAAAACCTCCGGCGTTGAACGATAGGCTTTTGCATCTCGCTCCGTCACCGTTAGAATTACTTCTTGATCTACACTTAAATAAAGTGAGTTATCATCAGGAATCTGCTTAATTGTCAGGTTATCAACAGGAATAGAATCATTTTGAGCAATTCTTTCAATTCTCCGGGTAATAGCGTTAGCTCTCTCCTCCGCCGAAAATGAAGAAACTCCCCGCCGGATAAAAAAGAGGGGTTTTCCATCTAACATAACTGGAAAGCCGTCAATTTTATTTTCCAGTTGTGTCGGATTTTGAGCTATTCCCAAAAGAGGGGAGGTTAGAGTCAGTAGTAAAACTACAAAAAATATGACCAAGGTATGCCCAATTTTTTTCATCCATCCTCTAGCTTTAGATGGTATAGTTGGCATTAAAGATCTTTGATTCATATCGAAAAATGGTACAAATTGCATAGGATTAAGTCAGATTTTTATCTGTGTAGTAGGGTAAGGTTCAGCCATTACTGTCTTCGATAAGATACAGGTGTACTAAGCTAAGACAGGAGGGAAGTTTTCACATCTGAAAGCTATTCTTGCAACATTTCGGGAATCATTAAATAACTACCTCCTAAAAACAAAAGTGAACCCGATAAAAAGGAGAAATTTGTTCCCCATTCCTGACAGCAAATAATTGTTCCTTGTCCGAAAAAGCCGAAAATACTGCCACTCAAAAAGCCAAGAGAACCGCCTAAATTTAACACCACGATCCACCATTCTATTTCTTTAAAATGCCAAGACCAATAACTATGAGAAACTTCGACAACAGCCAAATAACTAGCGGTGCAGAAATGAAGGGAAGCAAGGGTACTAGGAATCCAAATTAACAGATCATCACTCTGCCAACTTAAACCCTGTACCATGGCAAAAAAACAATTAATATTGAATAGACAAGCTCCGATAAATTGAATAAAAGTTCCCCAATATTCAAGGCGATCGGGTTGCCAAGCAAACCATTTAATTTTAATTAGTTTGGGGACGGGATGGGAGACAGTACCGATTTTTTCCTCCAGTATTTCTGCATCCCGAATCAGAGTAACATCTAGATTTAAATTAATAGCTTCTAAAAAGGCGGCATAGGAACCAAAAGTAAAACAAACTGAACCGATAAAATTAATGACAGAAATTCTCTCTAAGCGGGGATGGGGGAACATCATCGGAATTGCCCCGACGACGAATAAAATTGAACCAAGAGTAAAAATAAAACCGATCCACCAGGTTAAATTATCTAATTGCCAAGTCCAGTATTTAAACTGCTTTAACTTAGAAGAAATTAAGTCAGAAGTGCTAGATTTAATTTCACTGCTATGGCGTTTACGAAAGCGCCGAGATGACCAAATATGAAAATTTCCTTGAGCAGTTCGGTGAATAATTCGTGTGGAAAAATTGGCAACACCAAAACTTTGTAAGGGTTGCCAATTTTTGGGAAATTTAAGCGAGTTTTTCCTCAACATCTGTTAGTGATGGAAATGGGAACCAGATAATTTTGACTGATAATTAGACTGAGATTTAAAGAAGGCGATCGCTGAATGAATATCCCGCAACAACAGAGCCGCCATGTCGCGACTAAATCCCTCCTTGATCACCACGCGCTGCACGGTTAAATCTTGGCGATTTTTCGGCATTGTATAGGCAGGAACTAACCAACCCCGCTCGCGCAATTTATCAGCTAAATCGAATAAACTATAATTAGCTTGATCGCTAATTGTCTCCTTTAATTTCCAAGCAAAAACCGGAATAGTGCTGCCATCGGTAATTAATTCAAACGGTCCGATCTTAGCGATTTCCCCCGATAAATACAAGGCCGTATCTCGACAGGCTTGATGAATTTGTCGATAACCCTCCTTACCCAGTCGTAAAAAATTATAGTATTGAGCGACTACTTGATTACCAGGACGAGAAAAATTCAGAGCAAAATTAGGCAGATCACCGCCTAAATAATTACAATGAAAGATTAATTCTTCTGGTAATTCTTGCCGATCTCGCCAGATAATCCAACCAACACCGGGATAGACTAAACCGTATTTATGCCCAGAAGCATTAATCGATTTAACCCATTTGAGGCGAAAATCCCAGACTAAATCGGGATCGAGAAAAGGGGCAATAAAACCACCACTAGCACCATCGACGTGCAGGGGAACTTGCCAGCCGGTTTCTCTGTTCAATTTTTCCAGGGCATCATTAATTTCTTGGACGGGTTCGTAACTACCATCAAAGGTACTACCCATAATGGCAATTACCCCGATCGTATTCTCATCAATTAGTTTAATTGCTTCCGTCGCATTGAGATGAAAACGATTCCCTTCCATCGGCACAAAACGCGGTTCTACTTCCCAATAACGACAGAATTTTTCCCAACAAACCTGCACATTAATGCCCATGACTAAATTAGGTTTGTCGGTGGGTTTACCCTCTTTTTGTCGGCGTTTGCGCCACTGCCATTTTAAAGCCATGCCTCCCAACATCGCCGCTTCACTGGAACCAATGGTAGAACAACCGGTTGCCGCTTCGTTTTCGGGAGCATTCCAGAGTCTAGCGATCATATTCACACAACGCAGTTCAATTTCGGCGGTTTGTGGGTATTCATCCTTGTCGATCATGTTTTTATCGAAGGTTTCCGCCATTAATTGTTTGGCTTCCGGTTCCATCCAAGTGGTGACAAAAGTAGCCAGATTCAGGCGGGAATTACCATCAAGGGCGAGTTCATCGCGGATTAAATTGTACGCCGCCGCCGGCGGCATTTCCCCCTCGGGAATCTCGTATTTAGGTACAGCGGAAGTCAGGGCGCGGGAAGCATAGGTGGGGGTAATTAGTGCTTCTTCCGGACTGAGGCGATCGAGATTAATTTTCTGATGAACCATGACTTCCTTAATAAAATATCTTTTTTGCTTAGAGTAAATTACCGATCATGCCAAAAATAATAGCAATAATCGAGACGGATAAAAAATAGGAAAGCATCCCGTGGGTTGCTACCAGCCGCCGCATTGCCGTACTATTAATACTTGTATCAGAGGTTTGATAACAAGCCGCCATACAAAAACCTTGATAGAGAAATTCCGTCCAATTAGGTTGATCGCAATCGGGAAAAACTAGGCCTTTACCATCATGATAGTAGCGTACTGCATATTCTTGGCTGTAGATCAATTGTATGGCTAACCAAGCACTAATAATACCCAAAAAACCACAGGCAAAATGAACGATGGCGTGTTCGGAAGCGATCAGATAAATTAATAGTCCGAAACTGCCGATCGTATAAAATAGGGATTCCAGAAATGCCCCCCGATGATTGGGAGGTTTTAGTAGTTCTAGCTGCCAGGGGGCAAGGCAAGAAATTCTGTAAGCTAGTAACATAATTGCCACTATCAAAGCGAAAAGAAAAGCTAAAACCAGTCGCAGAGTAATAGTCACCGGCAGCATTAAGACAATCAGAGCGACAATTATTTGACAGAGCCAGCGAATTTGAGTATAGCTGGGTTTTCTAGCGTTTTTTTTGACCATAGATCAAAGCAGAATTATCCCTAACTATTCTCTCATAAAAATCTGCGGGGTAAATTAGGCGATCGCGGCTTGTAATTCCGGGCAACTGTACCAACTCCAAGGGCTGTCTAAAACTGGTTTGATATTCAGTTCTTCACGCCATTGATCTAAGGGTTTTTCTAATCCTTCTTCCCACTTGATTGGGAATAGAGGTTGGGCCTGGCGACCGATGGTAATTCCCCGAGAAATTAAATCGAATTTGTAACCGAGAGTTTTATTTAAATCGGCATCACTTTCTACCTGACTTAACAGAGTATCACTGGTAAAAAAAGTCATCAGTAAAGAGAGGATATCGATGAGGAGAAAAGTAGGATAACGAGTTTGAGCGACCGTGACAGAAATTACTCCCAATTCTCCAAGAGTATCTAAACTAAACCCGGTGAGAATGTGATGGATATCGTGGGTTTTATCAATGCGAAAACCAATATAGTCGGCATCGGAATCAAATTGCTCGCGTTGGGGATAAAATTGCGGATCATAGCCCAAAGTGTGCATAATTGTGCCGTAAGTCCAACCGAGAGAACCTTTCGGCATTTTTAACATTGCTTCGAGATCGTAGGGTTTGCCGATGTATCTTTCTTGCACTAATTGAGCGGAAGCTGGTTCTTGCAGAACTGCTTTTACACATAACTCCATCGGGCGACTATTGACCAATCGGCGCTCGATTTCCCAGACATTAGCCGTTTCTTGGCCCGCACCAGCCGCTAGATCGACAAATTCCAGAAATCGATGCAAATTTTCGGGTGTGGCTAATTGATTGATGTATCTGTAACTCATGGAATTCTCCTCATCGGTAGATAAATTTACAGGCGGTTTAGAACAATTGTATTAATAGCGCAGGGGGCCACCGTAACCACCGTATAAACCGACCCCGCGGGTCCCGGCCCCCACCCCGTAAAAGCCAGGACCGACACCACCACCAACACCAATCCAATCGATAAATAGGGAAGTTGCCCCGCCGGCCTTGGGTAGAGTCCCTTCGATTAGCTTGTAGCTATAAATCAAGTCCTTGCCATCGATGACGGGATTGCTAATCTCGACGACAATTATAGTATTGTCTTGACGGCCAGGTTCATAGACCGAGAGGGTAGCATTGGGGGGATCGTTGGCAAAATTATCTTTTCCCGCCCTGGCTGTCCACTCGTCCATGTAGGCGGCCATGGTCAGATTACCAGCAATCCGGTTTGGGCGATCGGAAAAGTATAATGTCTGTTTGTTGACGTTCACCAGGCGAATTGTTTTTGCGACGGGATCTACCTTAAGATCTTCTGCCGTTTGTACGAACATTAACTGCACTTTTTCTTGAGCAGGAGTAGTCTGGGCTACAGAAATATTGGGCATCCCCCAGCTATTGATTGCCATGGCCGCTACTCCCAGAAAAAGTGTATAACGAAAACGCTTCAGGGATTTGGTCAATTGCTCAGAATTTCTCATGATTGCTCTCCTTAATACCCAGTTTAAATATACAACAGCTTATTTGATATTTCCAGTAATTTTCTTAGCTAACTATTTAGACTAATTAGCAATTGGCTATGATGGTAGTTTCGGAACGATCTGATCGACAAAAATATTAACCAAACCTGTCACCATAAATTGTACTCCGATCGCCGCTACAAATAGGCCCATAACTCGCTGAGTAATACTCAAGCCAATATCTCCTAAAAGTCTTTGTAACCATTTGCCAGCCGCGAGGATGAGAAAGACTAAAAAACTGACTAAAATTGTCATCAAAATCAGTTCAATGCCCGTACCACTACCTAGCCTTGATTCGGCTTCACTGGCATAAAGGATAACGTTAGCAATAACCCCAGGACCCACTAATAAAGGCATAGCCATAGGAATAACAATCTGCCGATAAACTGACTTAGCTTCGCTGAGATAATCCCCGCCTTGCTCATTAATTAAAAGCTCTTTTGTCCCTGCCCCAGAACCGTTAACAATGTTGATACCGATAATCAACAAAAGCACGCCACCAGCCAGGCGAAAAGAGTCTAAGGTGACACCAAAGAATTTTAGCATTGGCGTTCCGATAAACATAAAAATCAATAACAAACACAAGACAGTTAACGACACAAATAGAGCCACGAGTCGTTGTACTTCTTTACGTTCGCGAGCGGTGTAACTAATAAAAATCGGCAGCATCCCCAGAGGATTTAAGAGGGCGAATAAAGTGATGGCAAAGTTTCTCAAAAAAGACCATTCCATAGGACAAAGTTGCTAATTTAAGCTCAATTTTTTTGCTTTTAACCGAGGTATAGTCTAGATAAAACTACCAGTATCACAAGTCCCCTTTTCTACTGCCGGGCCATGATAATTTTCAGACGTTCCTCCGGGTCGATCAGGTGGTCATGATCGTCCGTACCCAGATCGAGTTGAACCCAACCGATCTTACCGGTGAAACGACTGGTTTTCGAGGTATATTCCGCCGCCACGGGGGTACCAGATTCGTAGCCGATATCCGTGGTTTCGTCGGCGGAGAAAATAAAAGCCTGAGTTCGTTCTACCCGACCCGTACCCACCGGTTGACCGTCGTAGTAGAGGGTGACATTTCCCCCCCGTCCTAAACCACCACCATCGTAGGCAAACTCCATCCGTACCTGATGCTTGCCAGCCGGGATCGTCTCCGTCGCCTCGGTGACAAAACTTTCAATCCCCAGCACGTTATAGACGAACTTGGCTTTTCCATCGTGGCTATAGACACTCCAACCACCGAAGCGGCCGCCTTGGGCGATAATCACCCCGTCCGCGCCTTCCGGGGGAATTTCCAGTTCCGCCGTTACCGAGAAGGATTTATTTTTGATGTTGATGACGCTATTTTCGGACAAACGCCCCATTCCGGCGAAAAATAATTGCGAGTTCCCCCCGGCGAGGGTGGGTCGCCCAGCGGTGGCGGGATCGATCCGTTCCACTTGGCGATCATCTAGGGGCAGTACATTATATTTAACCGCCTCGATCAGAAATTGTCGCTGTAGTTCGTGCAGTTTCTCTGGCATTTCCCGGCAGAGATCCCGAGCTTGCGTCCAATCCGTACTGCCGTCGTATAGTTCCCAGATATCATCGTCGAAAGGAACCATCGTCTGTCCAGTCATCACCCACGGGGTGCGGTGCTTGGTAATCGCGCTCCAACCCTTGTAATAGATGCCCCGATTGCCAAACATCTCGAAATACTGCACATCATGACGTTCGGGGGCGGCTGCGTCGTTAAAGGTATAAACCATACTCGTACCCTCGTAGGGACTTTGTAGGACACCGTTAACCATCGTCGGTTCGGGAATGCCTACCACTTCCAACACCGTCGGGGCCACATCAATAACGTGACAGAATTGGTGACGAATCCCACCTTTTTCCTGGATGAGTTTGGGGTAACGAACAATCGTACCGTTGCGGGTGCCGCCCCAGTGGGAAGCGACCTGTTTCGTCCACTTATAGGGGCTACTCATCGCCCAGGCCCAACCGACCGCGTAGTGATTATAGGAATCGGGCGCACCGAAGTCATCTAGTTTCGAGAGGAGAAATTCCGGGGTTTCCAGACCCGCTAACCCGTTAAAGTTGGCCATCTCGTTAAACGCGCCCTGAAGCGTTCCCTCGGCGGAGGCACCGTTATCACCGACGATGACGTAAATTAGCGTATCGTCGAGGATTTCTAGCTTTTCTAAGGCTTGAATCACTCGTCCCACCTGATCATCGGTATGTTCCAGAAAGGCGGCGTACACCTCCATCTGGCGCTCTAATACCGGCTTCAGGCGCTCGTCCATGTCATCCCATGGGGGAATTTCGGCGTGACGGGGGGTGAGTTCGGCATTTTGGGGAATTACGCCCAGTTCTTTCTGTCGGGCAAAGGTGATCTCACGCTGGCGATCCCAACCGTGAGCGAATTGGCCTCGATACTTGTCGATCCACTCCTTCGGGACGTGGTGGGGGGCGTGGGTTGCGCCGGGGGCGAAGTAGGCAAAGAAAGGCTTATTGGGGGCGAGGGCTTTTTGTTGACTAATCCAAGCGATCGCTCGATCGGCCAGATCCTCGGTCAGGTGATAGCCTTCCTCCGGAGTTTTCGGCGGTTCGATCGGGGTCGTTCCCTCGTAAAGTGCCGGGTCCCACTGGTTATTTTCGCCACCGATAAAGCCGTAGAAATACTCGAATCCACCCCCGCCGGAGGGCCAAGCGTCAAAGGGACCGATCGGGCTGGTTTGCCAAACGGGTACTTCGTGGCACTTACCGAACTGCGCCGTGGAATAGCCGTTCAGCTTCAGGGTCAAGGCGAGGGGGGCTTTGGTGTTGGGACGAACGGAACTTTGTCCGGGGGCGGAGGTGGCGGTTTCGGTGATGTTGCCCATGCCCACCGAGTGATGATTCCTTCCAGAGAGCAAAGCCGCACGACTGGGAGAACAGAGGGCAGTGGTATGAAAACGGGTGTATTTTAACCCAGCCGCCGCTAATCGCTCGAAAGTGGGGGTATTGCAGGGACCACCGAAGGCACTGGCGGCTCCAAAACCCACGTCATCGAGCAGCACGATCAGCACGTTGGGTGCACCGGCCGGCGGTCGGATATCTCGAATCGGGGGATAGTGGGTGTCGGGATTCTTGGCGTCGTAGGTGGTTAGACCGAAGGGGGTCAAGTCGGGAATCGGTAGAATTTGGCGTTGGATCGGTTTGTCTTGGGTCATCTTGAGGGCTCCTTTTAAATTGTGCGATCGAGAGGTGAAAATCGGAAAAATCGGCTATTTCATTACCTTGATCTCCCCCGGCCGCCAAGACTGGTTAAACCAAGGCTCTAGGGGACCGTAGAGTCGGAGGATAGTATTCCAGCCCGTGCCAGGGACCGTCTGTATCCAGTTCTTTTCCTTACCCGCCGGAGCTTTCGGTCCGAAATAGACATCTACTGAACCGTCGGGGTTGCTGAGAAGTCCTTTCGTCTGACTGCTAACGCTGGGAAAGCGTTGATCGGTCTGGATCATCGATCGCGTCTGGTTGCTGTAAAGGATAACTGACCAGAAATCTTTAACGGGAACGTTCGGGGGTAGGTGCAGGCGATAACTCTTGCCACCGTCGAGAGGGTTTCCTTGAGCATCGCGGGCCGTCCATGCGTATTGGGAACCCCGTCCCACCATTTTCTCTTCCATTGCAGGAGTAACACCCGTCGCCATGAAGTAGTAATAGATATAGGCATCGAGGTTGAGAACACCGGGCTGGGTCTGGAACTGGTAGCCACCGATAAAAGGTAATTCCCAATGGCTGTTAGCGTAGTAGTAAGCGTTTTTGTCCCGCATCTGGAAGGCGATCGCCCGGGCTGTGGCATCCCCGACAGCGGCCGCTTCGGTGAGGATTTTTTTCATCCGCGCATCCGGCGCGAAGGGCTTGCCTTTTTCAATGCCGATCGCCGCATAGTATCCTAGTCGAATCTGATCGAGGGATTCGCTCGGTTCTTCCTGCACGGCTTGATTAAGGAATTCCCAAAACCGATAATCCGCCGGGGCGACTGTGTTGAAAGGTTTGCCGGACATATCGACGAAATTTAACGGTTTTGGATTGTTGGTATCCGTCAAGGGATAGATTTTCGTGAATTTTTTCACCAACTCTACCCCCGGTTTCGGATCTCCGTTGACCAGGAAACTCCGCCAAGGAACCCAGAGATTAAAAGTCGGCGATCGCACTAAGGTATATCCCGATGGCACTTCTCCCGTATACCCCGGCGGTAATAACAGGTACTTGCCCCCTTCCCCCTTATCCGGCCCAGTAATCCCCACATCGATCACCCAACGGAACCAGAGATCGTTAATCGTCCCCAATACCTTCGGGGGAACTTCCAAGACGATCGGCCCGTTTTTCAGGTCGATCCACGCCCAACTGTAAACGGTATTATCGTTGGCGGTGAGAAAGATCGATCGCGAGTCTAGCAGCTCCTCGAAAATCGGCACGACGGTATTGACGGGTCCCAAGGTGCGGATTGCGTTGCGGTTAGCAACCTGATTAACCGCCGGAATGGCCAGTAGATAGGCTTGAACGGCGCGCTGGAAATCGAGGTGATCGAATAGTTTATCGGCGGTGGCTTTGTCGGGAAAACCATCGAAGAAATTTAACCGGCCGAGACGGGTTTCTACTCTAGCGGGGGAGGCGATCCCAGGTGGTAGGGGAGTGGAGAATTGGAATCGGGGATCGGCGGGAGAACCGCTCAGGGATTGTCCGATACTCGGATAGGCGGCGATGAGCGAACTGACAGTTACGAAGACGAGAACGACCGCAACTAAGGGCGCTCGTTCGGTAAGCCGGAAAAAGCGTGCCGCTATGCGGATACCTGCGGGATCGAGTAGTTTTTTGAGGTTTCTCAACATGGTTAACCGGTTACGTTAAAAATCGCTTAGATTTCGGGACAGAAATAACGGGGAAAGGAAGCGGATTTCCAGAGATTTCTGCTTCTGCGATCGCCGAAAATCACTGGACGCTGTAACCCCGTCCCTCCATACAGGCTGTCCAGGCTTGATAGTAGGTTTGTAATCGCTGGTTTTCCTCTTGGGTCGCTTCGACTTGCGCTTGCTCGGCCTGCTGTTGTTCTTCTCGTTCTCGGAACAGTCCCGCCAAAGCCCCGACTCCCGCCCCGATCGCTGCACCTTCCCCGGTATTCCCAGCGATCGCTCCTCCGACCGTTCCTAATAAAGCGCCTGTGGCACTTGCGCGAAGCAATTGTCCCTGTTGCGAGGATTGGGCGGCAGTGGCGGGGGATATCTGATCCGGCTGACTGGGATCGACTCCGGTTTGCTGTTTTGCCCAAGAATAACAAGCGTAATGGTCTTGCTGTTGTTGTTCTTGGCTTTGTCCTTGACTGGGATAGGCGAAGGGTTCGGCCACTTGAGCCAAACTGACATCGGTATGGAAAAGAATACTTCCTAATACCATCACGCTCAGGGTTTCGATCGATCTTTTCATGAGATACTCCGATCAACTGAATCGATAATTAATTGTTAAAAACGAGAGAAAAACTCGATAAATTTAGACAGATTACCGAGAGGATTAAATCGTTCCCGAAAAGTCAAGTGATCAACTGTCCCGGGCCCGCTACCAGCAAGACAATTAACTGTTCTCCCAACCTCAACACTACTCGTTCACCTCGGAAGCGGGAACCTGTACGGAGAAGTCGCCGCACTGGAGGGTCAGTTTTCCGGGGTTGTTAAACTGATTGCCGCGCACCAATTGCGGATCCGCCGGACGCGTCTGACCGGGATTGGTATTCTGACAGATAATCGTCGTGATTTTCGGGTCTTGGTTAGGAGTGATAAAAGCCGCACCCACATAAGCTTTTAGCTGATTGCTGACGGTTGAGCGAGCGGGGATAACGTAGCTATAGGCGGCCTCGGAAGTGGTGCGAATGGCATAATCAAAGGTTTTCGGCAAAGTAACCCCGAAATCATCTTGAACATTGTCAACTTTCGCTCGAAAATTACCGTTATTCTGATAATAGGTGCGCTGTCCCTCGGTCATCTTGGCGACGGCTTGCAAAGCGGCGTTCTGATCTTGAGCGATCGAATTACCTGTTTGACTTAGAGTCAGATTCCCTGTAGCGAGGAGAGCGAGAGAACTAAAAAGGAAAGCGAGGGAAAAATGTCGGTTAGGTTTTCTCATGGGATATTCAAGGCTAATAAATCTTTAAAAAGGTGCGGTCACGACCCGATAGTAAACCCCTTTAGCACCGTAGGCGGGACTTAACCAAGCCGTACCGCAGCGGTAATAAGTGCTTGTACCAACTGGGTTATAAACGCATCCCCCTGGGAGGTTAGTATAGATCGCTCCGAGGGCGTAGGCACTGCCCGCCGCAAATCCTGCATTGTAGGATTCCGCTTGATTGGCAGTGGCAGCCGTGGCGCCGAGGGCGACTCCTGTGGTGGCCGCCGCTCCAGCTGCGGCCCAACCACCGCAGTTATAACAGCCCGCACCGTAGTAACTATTGACAACGGTGGGCGGTTGACATCCTCACCGCCGTAAACGGACGGTGATTCCCAAACCTCACGATTTGGGTTTCTGCTTCTTTCCCTTGCGGGGTTCCGCACCTGCCTTAACAGATTTACTCTGTTCTGTTCTTATGGTCGCTCTACAGACTGACACCGCAAGCCCTGCGGCCAAAATGTTTTTACTAGCGTTAATATCTCGGTCATGGTGAGTCCCACAGTCTGGACAGTCCCATTCTCGAACATTTAACGGCATTTTCAAGGGCAATAT
>NZ_JADBVM010000029.1:0-13204 GCF_020244875.1 Microcystis sp. M44BS1 | reverse complement strand
TGACAAAAAGCTTGAGCATCGTTCCAACTAACATTTTCTACCGGATTTTGGGGATTGTTTTGAAACTTAGAGGGATTGGTTCCCATTACTGCTTCATATTGTGCCTGAGTCACTGGATATTTCCCAATCGCAAAACTGTTGACTTTAACTTGGTGTTGAGGCTTTTCCGAATCCCTAGCATCGGGATCACTGTCAGGAGAACCCATGAGAAATTGACCTGCTAGTAAGCTCACCATCTCCAGTGTTACTCGATTGGGTAGTTTTTCGGTAAATGGAGTAGGTGAAACAGGCTTTTTGACTGCTGCCGGTGCTGGTGGAGGTGACGGGGGAGAATTCCATCCCAGAGGTTGTAAGGCATTTAAAACCTGTTGTGCTGTCCATCTTTGTTTTCTATCTTTTTGCAAACACCCTTCAATAATCGGTTTAAACTCTTTCGGTAAACTAGGTATTTGTAGCTCACAATTCATCACCTTTGCCATTAATTGATTAATATCATTATTGAACTTATAGGGAAGTTGATTAGTGGTCATTTCGATTAACATAATACCTAATGACCACAGATCCCAAGCTGAGGAAATATCACCCCTAAAGGCTTCAGGAGGCATATAAATAATTGTACCGCTATTGTGGACGGTTTGAGTGTGGCTTTTGTTATTTAAAGTTCTAATTAAGCCAAAATCTGCTAACTTGTATTGTTGATTAACCTTGAGTATATTACCCGGTTTTAAATCTCGATGGACTTTATTTTGTCCATGAAGATAATTTAAGCCCTGGGCGACTTGAGCAGTAATATTTTTAATTTCACTTGATGATAAACCGCCTTTGGCGATGTGATTTTCTAGGCTACCCTGTGCCAATTCCATCACTAAATAAAGCATTTCAGTATTGAGAAAAGTAAATTCTCCCACCGAATAAGCCTTAATTAAATTAGAATGTTCTAACTTTCTGTCATTTTGTAATTCAATTAATTTATCATCGCTACTTTCGGGGATAACTTTAATGGCAACTTCTTGAACCGATGTATTTCTGACCATTTCACTAGCATGAAACACACCGCCAAAACCACCCGCACCGAGAAACTTATTAAGACGATAAGAGTTTATTCGTTTCCCTTCTAACATCTTCATCATTTGTTCTAGCATAATAATAACTCCTGAATTAATCAATTTTTACGTTGTGTAACTATCCTATTAAGTGAGTGGTTATAATTATTAAATTGAAGATAGATTGTGCCTTTGATCCCCCCTTGATCCCCCCTTGATAAGGGGGGCGCAGATCCGCCCTAGATAAGGGGCGCATATCCTCCCTTTCACTAGCATGAAATACACCCCCAAAACCACCCGCACCAAGAAACTTATTAAGACGATAAGAGTTTATTCGTTGCCCTTCTAACATCTTCATCATTTGTTCTAGCATAATAATAACTCCTGAATTAATCAATTTTTACGTTGTGTAACTATCCTATTAAGTGAGTGGTTTTAACGAAGGTAGGGGACAAAAGGCAAAAGGCAAAAGCTTTATCGAAATGTGTAATTAATTTTGCTGAGGTACTTATTGAATTATAAGACAGATGTGCCTTTGATTGGGTGCATCTCATTTTTGTAAATCTACTAATTTGGGATTTTTAAGGGGAAACTTTCTCCTAAAATTGGGCGTTACTTTCGGTTTTATCACTCAATCCAAGGCTCTTCTAGGTTCTGTGTGATAAGTTTAACTTACTCTATGATCGATCAATCTTTGTGTCCTCTGTGTCTTTGTGGTTCCTTCCACCCCCTCGCTAGGAGGAATGTATCTTTTGAATACATTTTACCCACCAAACCTAAGAGATCCGAACAGCTTACTAAGAGCTAATTTCACGACCGAGGTACTCAAGCTTCTCTAGAACAGATTGAAGCAAAGATCGCCGCTGCTCGACGACAATATCTAAGTTAGTCAACATATACTTTACGTCTTTGTAAGCATTGTCCAGCAAGGCTAGTAATAATTCGCGATCGCCAGCAATCTCTTTTTCTGATCGGTCACAAGTTGGTTGAAGTAATAAGTCCGCTGGTGGGGAAGGAAGGGAGGGCGATCGCTCGGACTCTAGCTGTTGAATCGTTTGTTGTAAATTTTCAATCACCCCATACATTTCCATCGGGTCAAAAACCCTTAACAGACTGGTTTGTGTGACAATGCCCAACCCGCGACCCCAGTTCCAAGAAACCACCAAACGCCCCACCCGCCGTTTTTGCATTTCCTGATGGGCCGTCCACAGGGAATCCTCCGGGTTGAGAAGAAATAACGGCGTACTCATCACCGTCTGGGCCTTAGTTTTGTGCAGATCGATTTGAACTGCTTGAAACTGGACAAGATCTCGCTCTGTCACAATACCAACGGGGTAGTCATTGTCTTGGGAATTTCTCTGGGTGATCACCACACAACTGACACGATGTTCGGCCATTAACTGGGCCAATTGCAAGACTGTAGCGGTGAGTGGGGCCTGTACCACTTGAGTGGTCATCACATCCGATACGCGACGAAACCGCAATAGATTGGCCGGACGCAATATCTGGCGAATACTTTCATGGGAAATCACCCCGATTAACTGTCCTTGGTTATCGACAATCGGCAAATGGCGAATGCGGTAGCGCCGAAACAAAAATAGGGCAGCAAAAATGTCTTGAGCAGATTGCTGGGGTAACGTGATCAGGGGATGGACCATCACATCGGCAACGGTTGTCTCGGTCAGGTTAATTCCTTGAGCGGTGAGTCGCACCACATCCCGTTCTGTCAAAATTCCTAATAGCTCTTGCCCCTGCACCACCAGCAGACAGCTAACACGCACCTCTCCGGCCGGAGCAGCTAGAGGGGATAGGTCATCGGTGAGTAAACACAGACGACTATGGGCCTGACCGATCATGGCGATCGCATCTGCCAGGGAAGTGGTTGGCGGCACCGTCAAGGGTTGGCGATTGATCGCTTTTTCCAGATCGGGGGCCCAACTCAGAGGTGTATCGAGGGACATCAGCACCATCCTGCGATCGCAAAGGCTAAGATAGACAGAACAGCCACTGGGCAAAGAACCCAGACTCTCAGAGTTGCCAAAACCCGTTCTAAAACTATCTCAAAGTGTAGCGTCATTTAACTTTTTCCTAAAAGATGTAACGTTTTGTTACAATTTTTATTAAACTCGTAAAGATTTTAGACCCACTTCGGTGTATCATAGAGGGATGTAACAGGTTAAAGCCTGAAACTTTTTATTTAGAGGTTATTCAGCCTTTAATGGTTTCAGGGGCGACATCACCGGGCGCTGGGGTGAGTACTTCCGGGTTCTGGTCGGACTGAGGGGTTACTCCAGAAATTCTGGACACCTTTCCATAAAGTCGATCTAGCACCCGCTTTACGGAAATACGCTGCCATAGTAAACCGCGTTTGGTGGTGTAGCCCTGTTCATTAAGCCAATCGGCGATCTTCTGCAAGGATTTCCCTGATTTGTGATGACGGCGAATCAGTTCAATGACCCGGCACTCTTCCGGATCATCCACTAATTCCCCATCGATCGATCGTTGTCCAAAGGCAGGGGAGCCGTAGCCAGCATAACCACCGTTGTTTGCTTTTGCTTGTCTGCCTTGTTCTAGCCGCTCCCAGGCAGATAAATCGTTGGAAGGGGTCGCTGTCATAGGGTATCTAAATGCAACAACTTGCAAAACCATATTATCGCAACTTAACGTCGCAAATTTGTTTTGATTGGGGGCAGCCGTTGACGACTTACACAGTAAAACCCCTGCATGAGCAGGGACTAGATGTCACCATCGATGTCTGGGACAACCAAACTATAGACGATACCCCCGGGAGGCGGACAAAGTTAAAGGGTCAAAAGCCAAGCATTTTTAGAGGAGGAGCGGTTCAAAGCTGAATTTATATTCTAAAACCCAGCGAGCAGAGAATTTGTCCTAAGTTACACAGCATCAATTTGGAGATATAAACATGGGTACGGCTACATTTATTCAAGATGAAACTGAATTTGATTCCCTCTTAAAGAGTGAATCAGTGTTGGTGGTAGATTGCACAGCAACCTGGTGTGGACCTTGCAAACTGGTGGCACCGTTGATCGATCGATTGGCCGATGACTATCGCGATCGTGCCAAAGTCTTCAAACTTGACCTAGACAGTAACAAACTCGTGGCCAAACGCTTTGGGATTAGAAGTATTCCTGCTGTCATGGTATTTAAACAGGGGGAATTGATAGAAACATTAGTTGGGGTTAAACCCTATGAAGAATTTACGGCAGCCGTAGAACGACAATTATAGTCTTCCACCGCGAACAAACACTCTGGGCAAACCTCCGACGTTGACCCTTTCCTTCTCACACCACTATTTAATTTTGAGGTATGGCGATGAACAAGCTTATAGAAATTCGGTGTCCTAACTGTGGCAGCGTAGCTCAACGGCTCTTGAGCGATCGCCTACCCGCAGGATATAAGTGTCCGGCCCGACAGGTTGCTCAGACGGAATGCCCAGTGTGTGATTATTTCATCGCCATGTGTTGGCAAAATGGCGCTGTGCTGGAGGCCTATGCTCCCGGCATTCAGGGGAACACAGCTGCGGCCATGCCGTCCCAGCCCCAACCAGCGATCGCCGATTGGTCTTTGTCATCTGTATTCAAAGTGGCACTCAGCCCACAAGAGTCTAGGAAATTGCTATCGGGGCAACCCTAGTCAACTTTTGCATTTATACCAGTTCTTTCATTTAAAAAAACCAAACCATATATGCTGCAAGCTCAAGAAATTATGACCCAAAACGTTGTCACCATTCGTGGTTCGGCAACGGTTGCCGATGCCGTGAAATTGATGAAAGAAAAAAAACTGCGGGGTTTGATTGTCGAACCGCGCCATGAACAGGACCCTTATGGAATTGTCACCGAAACCGACATCGTTTACAAAGTGGCGGCCTTTGGCCACGATCCTAAAACTATGCGGGTTTACGAAATTATGGCCAAGCCCTGTGTGGTTGTCAATCCCGAACTGGGGGTGGAATATGTGGCCCGGTTATTTGCTCAAACCCGCATTCGCCGCGCACCGGTGATTCAGGGTAAAACTTTGCTGGGCATTATTTCTGTCAGTGATATTCTCTTCAAGAGCGATTTTGTTGAAAAGCCCAAGCGGTTGTTCATTGAAGATGAAATTGAAGCAGCCCGGGAAGACGCACGGGCAATTTGTGCGGCCAAGGGTGAGACCTCTCCAGATTGCGCCGCGGCCTGGGATGTGGTGGAGGAACTCCAGGCCGAAGCCTCCCATCAACGGGCCAAAAAACAGGGGAGTAACTCATTTCAGGCTTACTGCGAAGCCAATCCCGATGCCTTAGAGTGCCGCATTTATGAGGATTAAATCCTTGCAGGTTTTAGGAAAATCGATCGCCTTAAGTAGGGTTGGCTGAAAAAGTTTTTCCTGGGGGCAGGGGGGGTGTGGGGTTTTACCCATTTTCAGGTGGTAAATTAGCTAATTTTCAGGGAATTGGCTTTACTCCTTTTGAGTTTGTCACTGCCAGTAGCCCTCCCAATCCACCGAAAAAGAAACCACAAAAGTAGGCTAAATTGCCTCTAAAAATACCATAAATGCCCCTTCAATCAATCTTGATGGGGTTTATTTTTTTGCCCGTGTTTCCACATATTCTCGCAGGGCGCGATTAATACTGGTCTGATACCCCTCCTCTTGTGTGGCCTGGGTTTTGAACCAGTCTATCAGGTCAGCATCAAGGCTTAGAGTGATCTGCTGTTTGAGCGGACGATAAAACACACCACGCCGCGCCTTGCTCCAATCTCCCGTAGCCTCTGGGATCAGATCTGTGCGGATAGGCTCTTGTGATGCGGCTAGAGCGTCAATTTCAGCCTGTATCTCTGGCGGTACTGGATTAGAATCTCCCTTGTTCATAAGCCCTCCTTTCATGGGCTGTTGCCCTGCGTGCGCTAATAATTCGTCCCGTTTCTTCTCCTGTCACTGAATCAGACTCTGGCCAAGTATGCACCACAAACACAGTCAGTTTACCGATCAGTCCGATAGTCTGCCAGCGTTCTTCCTCTGGGTATGGATCAGGACGGCTGACAGCGAGAGGATCGGCAAAAACATATTGAGCGGCTTCAAAGCTCAAGCCGTGATCGCGCTTGTTTGTCCGATTTTTGTTGTCGTCCCATGTCCACTTCAATTTTACTCTCCAAATGTAGCTATATTATGGTTACTACATTAATTTTTATCAACATTGTATTTGCGCTAACGCAATCGCAATAAAATTTACCCCTATCGGGATCATAACATTATCCAGATATAATGCCAGTATCACTACCGATTTAGCAGCAAGAGCAAGCTAAACAAATTAGTCATCATCAAAAGATAACAGTTTTAGGAGGATTGGTGAATTATCATCCCTTTCGGCTTCGGTGCAGCTTCAACCCTCAAGCGCTAACTAAAACACTCTAAATCAACCAAAAAAGAAACCACAAAAGTTGGCTAAATTGCCTCTAAAAATACCATAAATGCCCCTTCATTCAATCTTGAGTGGGTTTATTTTTTTGCATTCCTCCCTCAAAAAATTCTCAGGGACACTAGAAAATAACTAAAAACTCTGCTGGAGTAATAATTGGAATCCCTTGATAAGTATTGAGAATTAAAAGATCTTTATCGCCTGTTATGATGTATTGTGCCATTCCAGATACAGCTAATTCTAAGAATTTATTATCATCTAAATCGGAACAAACTCTCGTTTCATGCCATATATCAACAAATAAGCTCCTATTTTTAAGAGACGACAAGAAATCTAACTTATCATCTTTTTCTAAATATTTGTCAAATTTATTTTTACTTATTCTCGTTGCCAATTCTTGATAAGTTGCCTCGCTCTGGAGAATAGTAAATTGACTGACTGCTATATTGATTACTTTTTTGGGTGTTCCTAGGGGATTTAGTAAAGCACTAATAAAAACATTTGTATCTATAACAACTCGATTAGGATTCATCTACTAATAGTTCTGTTAGTTTATCTTCTGTCAAACCTTTAGCTTGAGCTTTTTTGCCGACTTTATCCATAATTGAGATAAGACTTTCTGAATTTTCCTCAATTGTCAGATTAACTTCTTGTTCAGGAGAAAGACCTAACTGAGCGATTAGTGTAGGAATCTCCGATACCTTAATATTTTTGATAACTTGTTTCATGGCTTAACTAGGTAACTAGGTGTATCTTCAACTTTCATTGTACTCTATTTAATCACATTTAACAGTGTTTGTGGTTCTTCGGTTTGTCTTATGCAATCGACGGGGTTATAAGGAATGAAACCCTTATAGAGACAGACATTGCCGCAATTTTTGTCAATTGTTTGCGATCTGGAGCGAACTAATCAATTAAATCTCTTGCCAGATAAGGATTTAGTCGATTTATGCCCCCCTATCGAACCATACCAAGTCCCGAAGAGCCACAGTGTTCCTCAAATCGTCCTTGACCTCTTCGCCACAACTTCAACCCTCAAGCATAAACTAAAACCCTCTAAATCCATCAAAAAAGAAACCACAAAAGTAGGCTAAATTGCTTCTAAAAATACCATAAATGCCCCTTCATTCAGTTAGTTTAGAGTGCGGAACGGCAGCCAGTGGAGAAATGATGTTAAATTCGGTCATATTTTATCTTTATTTCTGACTGGCTGCCTAGACAAATCAGAAAGTAAAAGTCGTGCGGATAGTACCGATAACTAAGGTGGAATTGTTGTTATTTGAGTTAGGAGAAGTAATCACGATTACCCCCGGAGTAAGGGCAATATTATCGGTGATTTTCCACTCATAAAATCCTTCAATATGAAAGGAAGTATCGGGATCATTAGTGGCACTGCCATCATTTAATCTAATACTAGAACTAGATACCCAGGGCTGCATACCAACAATAATCCCCGCCGTATTTCCTTCCTTAAATAAATCAGGAAAAGCCAAAGTTACCGCCCAATTCCAGATATCTAAATCCCCGCGTTCTAGTTGTCCATCTAAGGTGCTAAGAGTTCTCGCTTTTGTGTAACCACCCCAACCACCGAGGACAAAACCATCGACAATTCGCCAAGTAAATTGTAAACCCAAACTATTATTAATTGTCGGGACAGCCTCGCCGAATAGCTCTTCGGTGAAAAATCGGAAATTCGAGCGCTGGCTTCCCGTTCCCGTATCTAATTGGTTATAACCATGAAAGTAGGATAAAGCAATGCCAAAATTCTCGTTTGGAACATAACCCACCTGCCCTAGGGCAGTATAGGAACCGTTAAATAAACCCGCACCCGGGTTAGGATCGTTAGCATCCCCAGCAAGATAACCGGCGCTGAATTGCAAAGCCCCATAATTACCCTGTAAACCGAGTCCAGTTTGTCCGGGGGCAAAATAAAGGGGATTGCGGGTACCAAAATCGGAAAGCGCCCCACTAGCACCATCTCCATCCAAAAAGTTGAGGGTATTGGTAAAGTCATCTTTAGCACCTCCCGTCGCTTCTAACCAGAGTTGGATATTTTCCGTTAGGGGGAAACTGTAGTTTAAAACTTCTAGCAATAAATCGTTGCCGTCGGGTTGGGTAAAGGCTAAGGTACTTTGAAAAGTTCCGGTGGTATCGGCTAAATCGGCAATATTTCCCGTTGCTAGACGGGTATAGAGTAAATCTTTACCTGTGAAGCTAGTATTTAATTCTAAACGGGCCCGATAACCAAAAGCTGGCACTTGGGGAATCCCTTCACCACCGTTTTTTTCTCCTGTGGCTACCCCATATAATGCCATCACCACTTCCCCAGTTAATTTAGTAGTGGTGGAAAATTGATTATTTTCCAGAAAAGCGACTCGATTTTCTAAGTTATCAACTCTTGCCCCTAGTGCTGCTAATTCTGTCTCAAATTCCTTGACTAATCGCTTGATTTTGTCTAGATCTTCTTTTAATACCGCTACTCCTTCTTGAATCAATCTTTCTAGGGTATTTAAGCAGGAATTCAACCCCGCGGCAAATTCCCAACGAGTTAAAGCGCGTTCACCGCGAAAAGTGCGGTCAGGATAACCTACTATACAACCATACCTCTCCACGAGACTTCTTAAGGCCTCAAAAGCCCAGGCGGTGGGAGAAACATCCCGCAATTGATTCACCGTCGTCACCTGTGCCATGGGGTTACTAGAGAGGGTTTCGAGACTATTAGCCAGTACCGGACCAGAAAAACCCAGTAATATCGCTGCTGTTAGGAAATTTTGCTTGATTTTCATTGCTGTCTCCCACACCTATAAGAATGATTCTTATTATCAATGTAATCAGGTTAGCAAACTTTTTCCAGTTTGGCACTGTTGCCAATATTTTTTAAGTGTTATTTAAGATAAAATCTGGCTCTCTTAGGTTTGGTGGGTAAAATGTATTCTAAGATACAGTCCTGCGGGCGAGCGAGCGGAAGGAACCACAGAGACACAGAGGACACAAAGATTGATCGCTTCTATAGTAAGTTAAACTGATCACACAAAGAATAAGAGAGCCAAAATCTGAACTGCCTAGCATTTATTGGTTCAAATAAATCTTAAATGATAATAAAAACAATAAGTACCTAAGCAAAATTAATTACACATCTAAGCCACTACTCCGTAAGACTTCTGCTGATGTGAGCAAACAGAGAACTGAAAACCCAAATCCGATACCTAATAGCTGTCTCCCGTCTCGGAGTCTCGGAGTCTCGGAGTCTCGACTAGGAAATTAATTTTGCACGACTAAGCTAAGACGTATTTAAACTGCTTATTCTTGGATTAGCCGAATCTCCTCCAATCCCCCCGATGTCGGGGGGCAGGGGGGTTGCCTCTTGCCCCTTGCCTCGTCTCAACAAGCAATTTAAATTACGAACAGCTTACTTAGGTAAATAATTTTATTGTTCCTACAAACAAGATAGAGACGCTGCTGACAGCATCTCTAAATGATTATTTTTGGTTCAATTGAGGATAAAAAAGAGGTAACTAGCGCAATTCAGCGTTAAACTCGTTAAAAGAGCGTCTTTTTAACTCCAGCGATTGCGTTCGAGGCAGAAGATCAAAAACCTTTCTTAAGACATCATCCACATCTTCGTATTTAACATTGCCCAAACCATCATAAACCACTTTACCCTGTTGGTCTAAAACCACCGTTTGGGGAACCCCACCGCGATAATAGTAACCCGGTTCATCGGCACGATAGGAAGACTTTAAGGGGATAGAATCGACACTTACGGGGATAATACTGGCGGCGCGACCATAAAACTCTTGAAAACGGGAGACAATCGCCGCAAATCGCTTACAATCACTACTATCATCCAAATAATAGACAATAATAGCCGGAATTTTCCGTTGAAAAGTTTCCGCTAAATTTAAACGCGGTGGTACGAGGGAACCATTACCCGCATAGACCACAAAAATATTACCATCAAGGCGATCGTCATCGATTCCCGCATAGGCGCTAGGGGTTAGCCAAGGAGAGAAACTCGTCAGAGCAACAATGAGAAAGACAAGAAAGATCTGAAGACGCAGCCGATAACGAGATTTCATGATCAACAGGGTTAAAATATTAAGACAATTTTTAGTTTGACATACCCCACGCCGTAAACGGACGTGGATTCTTCTAGCATCACTGCTGAGAATTTCTGGCTCAACGAGTCCACTTGAATTAGATTCCTGGCGAAATCCCACCCAGAGGTGGTTCTCTCCTCAGACTTTCGCTCCCTTACAGAAGCCTGTTTTCGTATGCCCTACGATACAGTTCAAAACCTCTAAAATAATTGGTTTCTCTGGTACTTGACGCTTAGAGCTTTTACCTATAGGAGCATTCCCCTATAGAACCCCATAACTCTAGTTTTCAAGGTGCGTTCATCCTGCGATGACTGGGTTTTTTAAGCGGTTGCTTACCCGGCCCGCTATTCTTAATATCATACATCAGATCAAGTCGCCCTAAAAGGGCGAGGCTTTAAACCCAATTTTTCGGTAAAAAATCTTGTGACCTTCGAGCGCGATAATTCCCAAACTACTCCGCGAGTCATTGCCGCTAACTCGCGCTTTGCCAATACCTATTATGCCATTCTAGGACTACATCCGAGTGCCTCGGTGATCGAAGTGCGACGCGCTTATCGGGAACTCAGTAAACGATACCACCCCGATACTACCGAACTCAGCCCCGAAGTGGCAACGGTTAAATTCCAGCGTCTTAACGAAGCTTATGCCACCCTGAGTAATCCCGATCGCCGTTCCCTGTATGATTTACAGATAGGTTACTCGCGCTGGAATGTCATCCAAACTATCCCGGATGGCGATCAACCCATAGCTAATCGTAGCGCCTATCTCGATCCTACCGATCGCCCCCTATCTTCGGGAGAGATTTTTGCTTTGTTTATCTTGGCACTCACCCTGCTCGGCTGCTTGTTACTGGCGGTGATTATTGCTATGCTTCGAGGAGAGAATGCTGTCACTGTAGCCCAATTATTTTTGATTTAGATTCATGCGATGAAGATTCCCACTGCCGATACTCCCCTCTATAATCATCCCTTACCGGCGATCGAAGCATGGCTAGTTAAATTAGGTTGTCGGAAAAATACCGAGAATGTTCACTGTTGGACTGTGGAAAAACCGACATGGAAAGCGGAAATCTGCCTCGATATCGAAGAAATCACCGTTCGTTACTTTCGAGCAGCCAATGACGGCAGTGATATCAATCGCGCTTTTAAATACTCCCTTAGTCGCCAAGATATCGAATCGGCGGTTTTTTCCGGTCCCTAATCATTAGCCAAACTTTTAACTATCTAACATTACTCGTTAAGACAGTGCCGGAGTTGGTAGCAGGGAGAGCTAGTCCGAGCATTTGTACTAAATTTTCCGAGACTGGCTGTCAATCCAGTACACTTGTTCAGGTTGAAATCAAAGCTCCTCCACAACTGGAACCGCTGCCGGCAGTGCAACCGTAGCAATAGGAAGCGGTTTGTACCTCTGCAATTACATCTAAACTATCCCCTTGTAATAAATCCGGCAGGGTTAATTTTTGGCATTGACTGGTGCAAGCGGACAGATCCTCCATCTGATTAAAATCGCAGTCATAGATATTACCCAAATAATCGATCGAAAGCTGATTACGACACATCAAATGCTCGACAGTATCGCCATTAAAATGGTCTTCGAGGAATTGAAGATAGGGTTGATAGAGTTGCCGGTGTTCCAGATGGAAGCGCGTCCTTCCGACGGGTAGGTTAGTGATAGTAAATAGATTGTTAAAAGAAATATTAAAATGTTCTTGCAAGAACTTTTTGTAATCCCGTGTCAGGGATACCTGATCTGGTGTGAGAGAAAAATTATCTGACTTAGGAATCTGGGGATTATAGACTAAATCCACAATCAAATTCGGCTCTTGAGCGTAGCCGAGACGGTTTAACCATTGTAAAGCGGCGATCGAGCGATCATAGACTCCCAGACCGCGCATTTTATCCACATTATCGGCAAGATAACAGGGTAAAGAAGCCACCACCCGCAGTTGATGGCCAGCGCAATATTCAGGAATATCAGTAAATCCTTTCTCGAAATAAATAGTTAAATTCGAGCGCACAATTACCTGTTTCCCAGCTTTTCTAGAGATTTCCACAATCGGCTTAAAACCGTAGAGCATTTCCGGGGCGCCGCCGGTCAGATCGACGGTTTTAATTTGGGTAAATCTTGCGATCAGTTCGATAATTTGTTCGCACACTTCTGGAGTCATTTCTTCGGAACGACCTGGACTAGCTTCCACATGACAATGGCTACAAGCAAGGTTACATCTTTTCCCCAAATTAATTTGCAGAACCGAGATTTTTTGCTTAGTTAAAGGAGTTTTTAGTTTCTCAACAAAAGGAGTCATGGGAGAGTAAACAGTAAACAGTAATTAGTAATCAGTAATCAGTAATCAGTAATCAGTAAATAGTAATCAGTGACCAATAACTAATCAATGATAACTGATAAGTAGGGAGGCACAATTATTTATAGGATGGGTTAGCGGTAGCGTAAACTATGCGGGCGTTGGGTTTCATGCTTCAACCCAACCTACGTTCATCTTATATTTAAGGCTCTTCGTTACTCTTTATGCTAAATCAACAGACAAGATGCCAAGATAACATACTTCTAACCCAAAAATTACGAAAGTTTCTAAAGCCATAGCCTCTCCGTTTTATTAGTTTAAGTTTATTGTTGATTCCCTCGACCAC
>NZ_JADBVM010000289.1:2500-5171 GCF_020244875.1 Microcystis sp. M44BS1 | reverse complement strand
GGAAAGAATAATCCTGGCATCGAGCTATTGTCCCGGTCGGCAACCCGACAAGTATCTTGGCCACGGTGAAGTTTCACAACCGAGTTCGGGATGGAATCGGAGTGGTGCCATCACGTTAAAGACACCAGGAAGGGTAGAACCCTCAAGACTGCAAAAGCTAGGGAAAAAGTGGTGAAAAGAAGAATCAGGTCAAGCCCTCGGTCGGTTAGTACTCCTCGACTGCACTCGTTACCGAGCTTCCATCTAGAGCCTATCAACGGGTAGTCTACCCGAGACCTTACTGGCTTAATGCCATGAGAGCAATCATCTGGAGGTGGGCTTCCCACTTAGATGCTTTCAGCGGTTATCCGCTCCGCACATGGCTACCCTGCGTTTACCGTTGGCACGATAACAGGTACACCAGCGGTGCGTCCTTCCCGGTCCTCTCGTACTAAGGAAGGCTCCTCGCAATGCTCTTACGCCTACACCGGATATGGACCGAACTGTCTCACGACGTTCTGAACCCAGCTCACGTACCGCTTTAATGGGCGAACAGCCCAACCCTTGGGACCGACTTCAGCCCCAGGTTGCGATGAGCCGACATCGAGGTGCCAAACCTCCCCGTCGATGTGAACTCTTGGGGGAGATCAGCCTGTTATCCCTAGAGTAACTTTTATCCGTTGAGCGACGGCCCTTCCACGCGGTGCCGTCGGATCACTAAAGCCGACTTTCGTCCCTGTTCGACTTGTGGGTCTCACAGTCAAGCTCCCTTCTGCTTTTGCACTCTATCGTCCCATTTCCAACGGGACCGAGGGAACCTTTGCGCGCCTCCGTTACCTTTTAGGAGGCGACCGCCCCAGTCAAACTGCCCACCTGAAACTGTCTCCCGCCCCGATTAGGGGTCAGGGTTAGAATTCTAGCCTCGCCAGAGTGGTATCTCACCGTTAGCTCCACTCTCCCCACGAGGAGAGTTTCAAAGCTTCCCACCTATCCTGCGCAAGCGAAGCCCGAAGCCAATGCCAGGCTACAGTAAAGCTTCATAGGGTCTTTCTGTCCAGGTGCAGGTAGTCCGTATCTTCACAGACAATCCTATTTCGCCGAGTCTCTCTCCGAGACAGTGCCCAGATCGTTACGCCTTTCGTGCGGGTCGGAACTTACCCGACAAGGAATTTCGCTACCTTAGGACCGTTATAGTTACGGCCGCCGTTCACCGGGGCTTCGGTCGTCAGCTTCAGATTACTCCTGACCAACTTCCTTAACCTTCCGGCACTGGGCAGGCGTCAGCCTCCATACTGCGTCTTACGACTTGGCGGAGACCTGTGTTTTTGGTAAACAGTCGCCTGGGCCTATTCACTGCGACCCTCTTGCGAGGGTACCCCTTCTCCCGAAGTTACGGGGTCATTTTGCCGAGTTCCTTAGAGAGAGTTATCTCGCGCCCCTTAGTATTCTCTACTTCCCCACCTGTGTCGGTTTCGGGTACAGGCAATTAATGATTAACGTGGTTCGGGCTTTTCTAGGAAGCTTGATCAGCGCCACTTCCCTCCCGTGGGAGGTGGGACTCGCGTCTTAGCTCCTGGTGTTTTCTCCACCGCTCATCGCCTCGACTGCTTGCACTGGTAACCAACATCCAGCTGACGTTGACCTTCTCCGTTCTCCGGCACAATCATTAATCGGTACGGGAATGTTAACCCGTTGTCCATCGACTACGCTTTTCAGCCTCGCCTTAGGTCCTGACTGACCCTCCGCGGACGAGCCTTGCGGAGGAAACCTTGGGGTTTCGGGGTGTGGGATTCTCACCCACATTTTCGCTACTTAAGCCGACATTCTCACTTCTATAGAGTCCACAGCTGCTTGCCGCTACTGCTTCACCCCCTATAGAACGCTCCCCTACCACTACAATGTAGTCCACAGCTTCGGTAGATAACTTAGCCCCGTTCATTTTCGGCGCAGGAGCGCTTGACCAGTGAGCTATTACGCACTCTTTTAAGGATTGCTGCTTCTAGGCAAACCTCCTGGTTGTCCATGCACTCCCACCTCCTTTCTCACTTAGTTATCATTTGGGGACCTTAGCTGGTGGTCTGGGCTGTTTCCCTCTTGACGATGAAGCTTATCCCCCACCGTCTCACTGGTAGTTTTTTTAGCCGTATTCAGAGTTTGCCTCGCCTTGGTACCGGTCTCCCAGCCCGCGGCGAAACAGTGCTTTACCCCGACTAAACTTCCACTACCGCTGCGCCTCAACACATTTCGGGGAGAACCAGCTAGCTCCGAGTTCGATTGGCATTTCACCCCTAACCACAGCTCATCCGCTAATTTTTCAACATTAGTCGGTTCGGACCTCCACTTGGTTTTACCCAAGCTTCATCCTGGCCATGGTTAGATCACCCGGGTTCGGGTCTACAAATTATGACGTTTCGCCCTATTCAGACTCGCTTTCGCTGGGGCTGTGGGGTCTTCCCCCTTCACCTGCCATAACCTGTAAGTCGCCGGCTCATTCTTCAACAGGCACACGGTCAGACGTTCAATCGTCCTCCCATTGCTTGTAGGCTAACGGTTTCATGTTCTATTTCACTCCCCTTCCGGGGTTCTTTTCACCTTTCCCTCGCGGTACTGTTTCTCTATCGGTCACACGGGAATATTTAGCCTTACCTCGTGGTCGAGGCAGATTCACACGGGATTTCACGTGCCCCATGCT
>NZ_JADBVM010000288.1:0-3665 GCF_020244875.1 Microcystis sp. M44BS1 | reverse complement strand
TAGGTTGGGTTGAAGCATGAAACCCAACGACCGCATAGTTTACGCTACCGCTAACCCATCCTACAAATAATTGTGCCTCCCTACTTATTTCGAGCAAAGGACAACGAATGGGCTGGTCGAGGGAATCAATAATAAACTTAAACTAATAAAACGGAGAGGCTATGGCTTGAGAAACTTTCGGAATTTTTGGGTTAGAAGTATGTTATCTTGGCATCTTGTCTGTTGATTTAGCATAAAGAGTAACGAAGAGCCGAAAAAGTCCCTAAATTTCCCCCCCGATCACTGCAAGGGCTGGCAGTTTTTGATTTCAAAAAAGCCTAAAAATATTATCCAACAAGGTTTTTAGATTTATTCAGCAACCGCTAAATAGAACAGACAAAAAGCCTGTTCTATCCCTTAGGAGAAAAAAACTTAAACGGTCATGATATCTTTTTCTTTTGTCGTTAACAAATCCTCGATTTTGGCGATAAATTTATCGGTGGATTTCTGCACTTGATCCTGTAAATCCCTAGATTCATCCTCAGAAATTTCGTGACTTTTCTCCTGTTTACGGATAGCATCGATCGCATCCCGGCGAATATTGCGGATCGCCACCTTTCCTTCTTCAGACAATTTCGCCGCTAATTTGACCAATTCCTTGCGGCGATCGCTGGTGAGGGGAGGGATATTTAAACGAATGGTCTGACCGTCATTACTGGGAGTTAAACCCACGTCCGAGAGAGAAATCGCCTTTTCGATCGCCCCCATACTGGTACGATCGAAGGGTTGAATGGCGATCGTGGTTGCGTCGGGAGTGCTAATTGTCGCTAGGGACTTGAGGGGAGTTTCCATGCCATAATACTCCACCACGATCCGATCTAAAAGAGAAGCATTTGCGCGGCCGGTACGAATCGTATTAAAACCTCTCTGGGTTGATTCGACGGTTTTCTGCATATGGTCTTGAACTTCAGCTAACTTCACAGAATCCTCCTACCAATGTTCCAACGGGTTCACCTTTGACAGCGCGAACAATATTACCTGTCACCGACAGATCGAAAACGACTATCGGGATATTATTTTCCTTGCACAGAGCGATCGCCGTTCCGTCCATCACCCGCAGATCATGGGTCAGCACATGACCGTAGGTGAGACTTTGAAAGCGTCGCGCGTTAGGATTGTGAGAGGGATCGGAATCATAAACTCCATCCACTTTCGTCGCTTTAAACACCACTTCCGCGTCAATTTCGGCAGCGCGCAGGGCCGCCGTGGTATCGGTGGTAAAGAAAGGATTACCCGATCCCGCACCAAAAACCACTACCCGACCTTTTTCCAGATGACGGATTGCCCGCCGGCGGATGTAGGGTTCGGCTAATTCCTGCATCGCAATCGCTGTTAATACCCTAGTCGGTACTTGCGCTCGTTCTAGGGCATCCTGCAAGGTCATAGCGTTCATGACTGTTGCTATCATACCAATATAATCGGCCGTGGCCCGATCCATGCCGGCCGAGGCGGCTTTCACCCCCCGAAAAATATTGCCCCCACCGACCACGATCGCCAATTGGATGCCTTGGTCAACCACTTCGGAGATTTCCTGAGCGATAGCGGAAACCACCATCGGGTCGATCCCATAGCCGAGATTGCCCATCAGGGCCTCCCCACTCAGTTTTAATAATACCCGCTTGTACGCCATGCCCTTACTACCACTCGCTAAAACAAGATCTAGATAATTTTTGTCTCCCCATAAGATAGCAGGTTTTGGCCTTGATTTAAGTTGACCAGTTCACTCTCCCCTGGGGCCGACAAGTTAAGATTAATAAATCTTTTCCTTGGGGAATTTGTATTTAGTGATACCTTTGTTATTAAAAGGAGCTTAGTTTTATTGAGAATTTAACCGTGGTCAGCGATCGATTACTATTGGTCAACAAAAGCAATCAAGGGGCTGCTAACATCGATACCTTTGATTGGGTGTATGGGTTTCAGGATGGAACTCGTCTGATGGGAAAGGTTTGCGGTTACTTAGATCCCGATAGTAATCGTCTTCTCGATCCCGAAAACTGCAGCGCTATCTACCAGAATGCCCAGGGACAAGTCCTTAGTCGTTGGCAAGCTGGAGATTTTATCGCTTTTGAACTAACCACCACCGGGGAAAATCTCCTGCTCGTGGCTTCTAATGATAATTGTGTTAGTAATAGTCTCTGTTTGGTTTCGGGCATTAGTCGCAGCTGCGCCCAAGTTAGCGATGAAGGAAAATCCCTCGTCCGGGAGGTTTTTCAATACCCGGCTTGGTCTTTGCAGGGCGATCATAGCACTTCTAAGCCGGCTTTCAGTTGGAATTGTTCCGTATCTCCCTTTTTCCCCTTTGTTTCCCTGCGTTTTAATCTTCAGTCCACCAGCAGCAAAAAATTCTATCGTTGGACGGTTTCCCCCTATTTTCCCTTTTGTCCCCTCTTAGAAGTGGGAGAATCCCTTGCCTAATCATTATTCTTTATTCTTTTGCAAATAATCGACTAATGCCCATAATCCTAGGCGATAACTTTCGGCCCCAAAACCGCTAATCTGTCCGATGGCTATATCGGCAATGTAGGAATGATGACGAAAAGACTCGCGTTTGTAAATATTGCTTAAGTGGACTTCCACACAGGCCATTTTTGTGCCTAAGAGTGCGTCACGGATGGCGATACTGGTATGAGTATAAGCTCCCGCATTAATCAAAATACCGTGCTGCTGACCCCATGCTTGCTGAATCCAGTCCACTAATTGCCCTTCCTGATTGGACTGGTGTGCGGTTAAATTCACCCCTAAACGGGTAGCTTCTTCGCTTAAAAACTGGTTAATTGTCTCTAAATTGACGTTACCGTAGAGATTCGGCTCTCTTTTTCCCAATAGGTTTAAATTCGGCCCGTGCAGAACCAGAATGCTTAGTTTATTCACAAATGCCTTCCATCTTGACCACGAGAATTAATCTTATCTCGATCAGGGACTATTGCCGATCAACAAGATTTTTGCTGCTACGGTAATCACTGCACCAATAGTAGCACTGAGCGCACCGACAATGATCGGCAAAATTAGACCGCGGAATCCCTGTAGGTCGGAAATAGCTTTAATCATGGTAGCCTGTTCATTTTCCACCTTTTCGAGTCGTTTATCCATCCCCCCGACTTTCTCGGTTAAAGCAACCAATCCTATCGATTTAACTTGTTCGTTTTCCACCTTTTCGAGTCGTTTATCCATCCCTACGACTTTCTCGGTTAAAGTAGCTAATCCTATCTCTACTTTATTTAATCTTTCATCGATTCTGTCAAAGCGCTCATCAATCTTGTCAAATTTTTGATTAACGTCCCTTTGTAGATTATCTATTTTTCCCTCGATCCTGGTCAGAATAGTTTCTAGGGAATAAGTGACGGTTTCTCCGGACATTCTGGTAAACTCCCCTTAGTTTTATCTTGATCATTCTCCCATTCTCGCTTTATCCATGGGAGACTACCGCTCAACTAAACTTACTCAAACTTACTTAAAAGCCTGAAAGCTTAGTCATTCGTAGTGGGTCAAGCACTACAGGATTAAACGGCAAACCCTTTATTCCCTGGTCAATGACATCAGGAATTACTTTTCTAATGATGTTAAATGACCCATTGACATCGGCATTTAACAACTGATTTGTTCCCATTTTATAAAGTCCCCTAGCT